>NZ_JBFTLC010000011.1:0-134486 GCF_056396245.1 Arthrobacter sp. 05T423 | reverse complement strand
TCCGGTGCGGTGTGGCCGTTGTGGAGGTGGGTCAGGAACGACCAGTCCGGCGAGCCGAAGTCCTGGCGGTCCAGGTTCATCGGGTTCTCGTCCAGGTGGTTCTCGAACCGGACCAGCGCCGGCTTGCCGTACTCGGCATTGATCATCGGGCCGGGGAAGGTCCCGTTGAAGCCGTAGATCGTGCTCTTGGGCAGGTACCGCTTGGTGCCGGCCGGGTACGTCTTGCGCTTGTCATCAAACGAGATCGTGGGCCGGCCGTTTGCATCGATGGGCAGCACCTGCGAGGTGGTGAACGCGTGCTGCCGCAGCTGGATGTCGATCTTGTACACCAGGGGATCGGGCGAGCCGATCTTGTTCGGCCAGATCTGGTGCTGTTCGTTCTTAAAGGAACTCTGCTGGCCCTGCCCGGGTCCGGGCGGGTCGCTCCACTCGGTGTAGCCCTTCGTGAAGGCATCCCCCACCGCCGGGGTGGGGGCCAGGGCTTTTGGAACGGTCAGCGGATCGGTGAATGGCGAGATGATCAGCGGGCTGGTGGGAAATGCCTCGATATAAAACAACAGATCGCCGAGGGCGGTGGACGAAGCGCCGAACGCGCCGTCGGGCGAAAGGAGTCCTTTCTGTGCGAGCAGTGGTCCTGCCCAGCCCTGGGCAGCGACCAGTGCCGCGCCGGCACCTCCTGCCGCGCCGAGCCGCAAGAGATTGCGGCGGGACACGTTGTTCGTGGTTGCGGTTTCTTCTGACATTGGTATGCGCCTCCTTCGGGGCAAAAAGAATGGCCTGTTGGCCCCGGGTATTCGAGCTTTCTCAGGGTCTTTCCCCGGCGGTTTCTGCACCGGGAAATCCTGGCCTTGCGGAAGCTGTCTGCGCTTGTCGTTGCCCCGCGCAACTACAGTGCGGGCAGGGGGTTGGGAAAACATTGGACGTATGTGGTGCAAACCCCCTCAATGAGACGGGTATAAGGGGGTGGCCGTTCCAAGGACGGGCTGGGTCCGGCAGCTCCGCTAGAACAGCGGAGCGAGCCCGTTCCAGCCCGCGCTGAGGCGCACCCGGGAGGCGAACTGCCCGGTGCCGAGCCCGGGATAGAGCCACAGGACACCTGCCGCGTCGCGTGCCAGCAGGTCCGGGTTGCGGTCGCCGTTGAAGTCACCGGGACTTACGACGGCGGTCATGGCGTTCCAGCCCGCGCCCACCCGGACGCGGGGGAGCCAGCCGCCCGCGCCGCTGCCGCGGTAGAGCCACAGGACGCCAGTGGCTGCCTCCCGCGCCAGGACGTCGGCGGCGCCGTCGCCGTTCATGTCGCCCGGGCCCACCAGGGCGTTGAAGGCGTTCCAGCCGGACCCCACGCGGGTCCGCGGCAGGAACGCGCCCGTGCCATTGCCCCTGTACAGCCAGAGGAAGCCGGTGGCGGTTTCGCGGGCAAGGATGTCCACGCGCTGGTCGCCGCTGAAGTCACCCGGGCCGATGATCGCGCTGAAGCTGTTCCAGCCGGTGCCGAGCCGGATCCGCGGGAGGAACCCGCCGGTGCCGTTGCCGCGGTACATCCACAGGTAGCCGGTGGAGGCCTCCCGGGCCAAGACGTCCTGCGTGCCGTCGCCGTTGAAGTCACCGGGTGTCTCGAGGGCGCTGAAGCCGTTCCAGCCGGTGCCGATGCGCACGCCGGGCAGCCTGCCGCCGTGGCCGTTCCCCGGGTACAGCCGCAGTTCGGCCGTCGCCGTCACCCGGGCGAGAAGGTCCGTGTTCCAGTCCCCGTTGAAGTCGCCGGTCGACCGGGAGAGGCTGGACGCCGGAACAGGCAGCGGGGTGAAGGCGTAGGGGTTGCAGGTCAGGTCGTAGTCCCGGACGTCGTCGTACCACTGCGAGAGGTACACACGGCCGCCGGAGAAGCTGGGGGTGCTGCAGAGGTTGAGGGCTTCGCCGGGGAAGTCCAGCCGGCCGGCGGTGGCCCACACCGGAACGCCGGAGAGCCGCCAGGAACCGGTGATGCTGGTCCAGCCCGATGCGAAGGAGTACACGCCGTAGGAGTAGCCGGAGTCCCGCAGTCCGCGCATGAGGCCCTCGACGATGTACCGGTTTTCGCGCTGCTGCGCGGCGCTGGCGGTGGGCCACGGCTGGGCCGGCCGGGGCTCGACGTCGATCCACACCACGCGCGGCGCAAACCGGACCCGCGCCAGGCTGGCAATCGCAAACCGCGCTTCCGCGTAGCCGACGTTGGAGAGCTGCCCCGCCCGGGTGACTGCTGACCACGGCCCCTGTGACCGGTAGGTGGTCAGCTGGGCGGCCGTGGGGAAGGCGGACATGGTGTAGGCCTGGGCCGGCTTGCGGTTGCTCGCCGCCCAGGCAACCTGGCTGGCCAGGCAAGGATTCTCGGTGAAGGGCAGTCCCTTCGTCAGGCCGATCACCACGAACTGGGACGACGCCGGCGGCAAGGGTAGGCCAAAGCCGCCCACCGCCGTCGGACATTGGGGCCAGGAGATGTCGTGGCCGTTGAGCGATGCGGCGCGCGCGGGGGTGGCGACCGTGAGGCAGCTGAAGAAAAGCGCGAGCAGGAGAAGGAGACCCGTCAGCATGTGCCGTGCGGAAGGTCCGGCCCCAGAATGATGAACTTTGCCGTCCATCGCCAGCGCTCCTTTGCTCCCATCAGTTTACGTCCGGCGGCGTTTATTCGTGTTGGGGGCGCCGCGCCTATTCGTGCTCAGGGCTTCGGGTCGCGCACAATTAGCCCATGGCAAAAAGCAATGCCCGGCTGCCCCGGCTTGAGGATGTGGCGGAGCGCGCGGGAGTCTCGCACCAAACCGTGTCCCGGGTGATCAACAACCATCCCAACGTCAGCACGGCCACGCGCGAGCGGGTCGAGGCCGCCATTGCCGAGCTGGGCTACCGGCGCAACACCGCGGCGCGGAGCCTGGTCACGCGGAAGTCGCAGACCATCGGCGTCCTGGGCAGTGAGCTGTCACAGTACGGTCCTGCCAACACGCTGCTGGGGGTGGAACAGGCCGCGCGGGACGCCGGATATTTCGTGAGCATCGCGGCCTTGCGTTCGGTGAGCCGCGAGGCGATCTTCGATGCCATCCGGCATTTCCTGGACCAGTCCGTGGACGGCATCGTGGTGATCGTGCCGCATTCGGAGACTCTCCTTGCCCTGGCCGAGCTAAAGCCGGGGGTGCCGGTGGTGGCCGTGGGGTCGCTGGGCAGTGATGCGGTGAGCGGCGCCATGGTGGACCAAAAGCGGGGGGCCGAACTCGCCGTCGGGCATCTGATTGAGCAGGGACACCGCCGGATCGGCCACATTGCCGGCCCGCAGGACTGGATCGACGCTGTGGCGCGTGCCGAGGGCTGGAGCGCTGCGCTGCGCGGGGCCGGCCTGGATGACAGCCTGGTGGTCGAGGGGGACTGGAGCGCCGGCAGCGGCTACGAGATCGGCCGGAAACTGGCCGCGGAACGGACCGCCACTGCCATCTTCGTGGGCAACGACCAGATGTCCCTGGGCCTGCTCCGCGCATTCAACGAGGCCGGTGTCCGGGTCCCCGAGGATGTCTCCGTGGTGGGCTTCGACGACCAGCCGGAGTCGGGCTATTTCACGCCGCCGCTGACCACCGTGCGCCAGGACTTCGAGGAACTCGGCAGGCGCTGCATGGACCTGATGCTGAGTGCCATTGCGAACGGGGACACGGTGAGCACTACCGTGGTGGAGCCGGAGCTTGTGGTCCGACGGAGCACCTCCGCACCGGCCTAACGGGGCAGATAACGAAATCGGTGATTCGCAGCACTTGACGTCGTAAGTTGTTAGCGCTCACAATAGTTTCAGCCCGATAAGCAGCGGGCCATCATTTGGAGGATTCATGGACGTCACAGCAGACGGCAGCGAAAACTATGTCATCGGGGTGGATTACGGCACCCTGTCCGGCCGGGCCGTGGTTGTGCGGGTCCGGGACGGCAAGGAGCTCGGCAGCGGCGTGTTCGACTACCCGCACGCGGTGGTCACCGAAGCGCTCCCCGCGGATGTGGCAGGCGCAGCAGATGGAACGGCCGCCCGGCTGCCCGGGGAATGGGCCCTTCAGGTGCCTAACGACTACCGCGACGTGCTCCGGCATGCTGTTCCCGCCGCAATCGCTGACGCCGGGATCGACCCGGCCGCCGTCGTCGGGATCGCCACGGACTTCACGGCCTGCACGATGGTGCCCGTCAAGGCCGACGGCACCCCGCTGAACGAGGTGCCGGGCTTCGCGAACCGCCCGCACGCGTATGTGAAGCTGTGGCGCCACCACGCCGCGCAGGGCCAGGCGGACCGCATCAACGCGCTCGCTGCAGAGCTGGGCGAATCCTGGCTGCCGCGGTACGGCGGGCTGATCTCCTCGGAGTGGGAGTTCGCCAAGGGGCTGCAGCTGCTGGAGGAGGATCCTGAGGCTTATGCGGAAATGGACCACTGGGTGGAAGCCGCCGACTGGATCGTCTGGCAGCTCAGCGGAAACTACGTCCGCAACGCCTGCACCGCCGGCTACAAAGGCATCTACCAGGACGGCCACTACCCGTCCGCTGACTTCCTCGCCGCCCTGAACCCGCAGTTCAAAGACTTCGTCAGCACCAAGCTGGACCACACCATCGGCCGGCTGGGCGACGCCGCCGGCTACCTGACCGCCGAGGCGGCCGCCTGGACCGGGCTCCCGGAGGGCATCGCCGTCGCCGTCGGCAACGTGGACGCGCACGTCACCGCACCGGCAGCGAAGGCCGTGGACCCGGGCCAGCTCGTGGCCATCATGGGCACCTCCACCTGCCACGTCATGAACGGCGCCGAACTTCATGAGGTGCCGGGCATGTGCGGCGTGGTGGACGGCGGCATCGTCGACGGGCTCTGGGGCTACGAGGCCGGCCAGTCCGGTGTGGGCGACATCTTCGGCTGGTTCACCAAGTACGGCGTCCCGCCGGAATACCACCAGGCGGCGGCCTTGGCCGGCCAGGACATCCACGAACACCTGACGGACCTGGCCTCCGGGCAGGCGATCGGCCAGCACGGCCTGATCGCGCTCGACTGGCATTCGGGCAACCGCTCCGTGCTGGTGGACCATGAGCTTTCCGGCGTGGTCGTCGGCCAGACCCTGGCCACCCGGCCCGAGGACATCTACCGGGCGCTGCTCGAGGCCACGGCCTTCGGTACCCGCACCATTGTGGAGGCCTTCCGGGATTCCGGGGTTCCGGTCAAGGAATTCATCGTGGCCGGAGGCCTGCTGAAAAACCGCCTCCTCATGCAGATCTATTCGGACGTGACCGGCCTTCAGCTCTCCACCATCGGCTCCACGCAGGGACCGGCACTGGGGTCGGCCATCCACGCCGCCGTTGCCGCGGGGAAGTACGCCGATGTTCGGGCCGCCTCCGAGGTTATGGGTGCCGCACCCGGTGCCGTCTACACCCCCATCCCGGAAAACGTGGCCGCGTACGACGAACTGTTCCGGGAGTACCGGACCCTCCACGACTACTTCGGCAGGGGAACCAACGAGGTCATGCACCGGCTCAAGGCCATCCAGCGGAACGCCGCCCAGTCCCTGCTCACTGAATCCCTGACCGCTGAGGAGGTTTCGGCATGAGCGCCCTGCTGGAAACCATTGCCCGCGTCCGCCGCGAGGTCTGCGGCCTGCACGCCGAGCTGACCCGGTACGGCCTGGTGGTGTGGACGGCCGGTAACGTGTCCGGCCGGATCCCCGGCTACGACCTCATGGTCATCAAGCCCTCGGGCCTCTCCTACGACGACCTGACTCCAGAGACCATGGTGGTCACCGACCTCTACGGCACGCCGGTCAACAGCCTGAGCGCCGATGCCGACGGCGTACCGGCCCGGTGGGAGAACCCGGACCTCTCGCCGTCGTCGGACACCGCAGCGCACGCCTACGTGTACCGGAACATGCCCGACGTCGGTGGTGTGGTCCACACCCACTCCACCTACGCCACGGCCTGGGCCGCGCGGGGCGAGGAGATCCCGTGCGTGCTGACCATGATGGGCGACGAGTTCGGCGGACCGATCCCGGTGGGGCCGTTCGCGCTTATCGGCGATGATTCGATCGGCCGCGGCATCGTGGAGACCCTGCAGGGATCCAACTCCCCGGCTGTGCTGATGCAGAACCACGGCCCGTTCACCATCGGCAAGGACGCCCGCTCGGCGGTCAAGGCCGCCGTGATGTGCGAGGAGGTGGCCCGCACGGTCCACATCTCGCGGCAGCTCGGCGAACCGCTGCCCATCGACCAGGGGCAGATCGAGTCGCTTTACGACCGCTACCAAAACGTTTACGGCCGCTGACTCCGGCCCGCTGCCCGCCGCGGCACCCGCACATTCAAGACTTTCAAAGGAGACACCAATGTCCAGCGCCAACAACACCTCGCTCGAGCACTACGAGGTCTGGTTCCTCACCGGCAGCCAGCACCTCTATGGCGAGGACGTCCTGAAGCAGGTCGCGGCCCAGTCGCAGGAGATCGCAGCCGCCCTGAACGAGTCCTCCGAGGTCCCGGTCAAGCTCGTCTGGAAGCCCGTGCTGACGGATTCGGACGCGATCCGGCGGACCGCGCTGGAGGCCAACTCGGACGATTCGGTGATCGGCGTGACAGCGTGGATGCACACGTTCTCCCCGGCCAAGATGTGGATCCAGGGCCTGGACCTGCTCCGCAAGCCGCTCCTGCACCTGCACACCCAGGCCAACGTGGAACTGCCCTGGGCGGACATCGACTTCGACTTCATGAACCTGAACCAGGCCGCGCACGGCGACCGCGAGTTCGGCTACATCCAGTCCAGGCTGGGCATCCCGCGCAAGACCGTCGTGGGCCACGTGTCCAACCCCGAGGTGGCCCGCCAGGTGGGCGTCTGGCAGCGCGCCTCCGCCGGCTGGGCTGCCGTCCGGAACCTGAAGCTGACCCGCTTCGGGGACAACATGCGCAACGTGGCCGTCACCGAAGGCGACAAGACCGAGGCCGAGCTGCGCTTCGGTGTCTCGGTCAACACCTGGTCCGTCAACGAACTCGCGGACGCCGTGCACGGCGCCGCGGAGTCCGACGTCGACACCCTGGTCGCGGAGTACGAGCGGCTTTACGACGTGGCGCCGGAGCTCCGCTCCGGCGGTGCCCGCCATGAGTCCCTGCGCTACAGCGCCCGCATCGAGCTCGGGCTCCGCAGCGTCCTGGAAGCCAACGGCTCCGCCGCCTTCACCACCTCCTTCGAGGACCTCGGCGAGCTCCGGCAACTGCCGGGCATGGCCGTCCAGCGGCTCATGGCGGACGGTTACGGCTTCGGCGCCGAGGGCGACTGGAAGACGGCCATCCTGATCCGCGCGGCCAAGGTCATGGGCGCAGGCCTGCCCGGCGGGGCCTCCCTCATGGAGGACTACACCTACCATCTGGCGCCCGGCCAGGAGAAGATCCTCGGCGCACACATGCTGGAGGTCTGCCCCTCGCTGACCGCCACCAAGCCGCGCGTGGAAATCCACCCGCTGGGCATCGGCGGCAAGGAGGACCCGGTCCGCATGGTCTTCGACACCGACGCCGGCCCCGGCGTCGTCGTCGCCCTGTCCGACATGCGCGACCGTTTCCGCCTCGTGGCGAACGCTGTGGACGTCGTCGACCTCGACGAGCCGCTGCCCAACCTGCCGGTGGCCCGCGCGCTGTGGTCCCCGAAGCCCGACTTCGCCACCTCCGCCGCCGCCTGGCTGACCGCCGGGGCCGCGCACCACACCGTCCTCTCCACCCAGGTGGGCGTGGACGTGTTCGAGGACTTCGCGGAGATCGCCCAAACCGAGCTGCTCACCATCGATGAAGGAACCACCCTCAAGCAGTTCAAGAAGGAACTGGCCTGGAACGCCGCCTACTACAAGCTGGCCGGCAGGCTGTGACCCACAATAGGGCTGTGACCGAATACAAAATCCGGGCGGGGGGATACACCGCCACCATCACGGCTCAGGCAGGTGCGCTGCGGGAGCTGCGCCACCGGGGACGGGACCTCGTCGTTCCGTTCCCGGCAGGCGGGCCCATTCCCGACTACCGGGGCATCATCGCCGCGCCCTGGCCCAACCGGATCCCCGACGGCCGGTACACCTTCGAGGGCGCCGAGCACGAGGTCCCGGTCAACGAACCCGAACGCGGCTGTGCCCTGCACGGGCTGGTCTTCCCCCTGGACTGGACCCTGGAGTCGCACGACGAGTCGTCGGTGACGCTGTCCTGCAGGCCCGAACCGACGGCGGGCTACCCGCACACGGTGCGCATCGAGGCCGAGTACCGGCTAATGGACGACGGCCTGCACACCCGGGTCACGGCGTCGAACATAGGCGCTTCCGCGGCGCCATACGGTGTCTGCCCGCACCCCTATCTGGTGGCTGGCCCGGCGCCCCTGGATGAGTGGACCCTCGAGATCCCCGCGGGGGAGTTCCTCGAGGTCACCCCGGACCGGCTGCTGCCGAAGGAAACGCGCACCGTGGAAGGGCACGAATTCGACTTCCGCGCGCCCCGCGCCATCGGCTCCACCGAGATCGATCACGCCTTCACGGACATAGCGTTCGACGGCGGCACGTCCGACGGCGGCCAGGCCCGCGTGCTGGTCCGGGACCCGGGCGGTACGGGCGTCGGAATGGCCTGGGACAGCACCTGCCCGTGGCTGCAGATCCACACCGCCGACAAGCAGCCGCCCGCCCCTAATCGGGTGGGCCTCGCAGTGGAACCCATGACCTGCCCTCCGGATGCCTTCAACAGCGGCGTGGACCTGATCCGGCTGGAGCCGGGCGCCACGCACGCGGCATCCTGGAGCATCTTCGCCACGTGACAGCGCACCCGGCGCCGCGTCCTCCCGTCATGGAGGACGTGGCGCGTCTCGCCGGGGTGTCCCACCAGACCGTTTCACGCGTCCTGAACACGCATCCGAACGTCAGTGCCCGGACCCGCAAGCGCGTGGAACGCGCCATCGCCGAGCTGGGGTACCGCCGCAACACCGCAGCCCGCAGCCTGGTCACCCGGCGTTCCCAGGCCATCGGGGTCCTGGGGGCCGGCACGGCCCACTTCGGTCCGGCCAATACGCTGCTGGGCGTCCAGCAGGCAGCCAGGAACGAGGGCTACGCCGTCAGCATGGCCAGCCTCAGCGAGGTGACGGCCGCCGGCATTCACGACGCCCTCGAACACTTCCTGCTGCAGTCCGTGGACGGGATCGTGGTGATCGTTCCGCACGAGACAATGCTGAAATCGCTGCACACCATCGCACTGTCCGTCCCCCTGGTTGCCGTGGGTTTCGGCGCGGACGAGCACCTGACGGTCGCGGCCGTGAACCAGCGCGTTGGTGCAGCTCTCGCCGTGCAGCACCTGGTGAACCTTGGGCACACCGCAATCGCCCACGTTTCAGGCCCGCAGGACTGGATTGACGCCGCAGCCCGGACCGAGGGCTGGCGGCGTGCCCTCGATCAGGCGGGACTGCCCGAGGGGCTGCTGATCCCGGGTGACTGGAGCGCCGGAAGCGGCTACCGCGCCGGACTGGAACTGGCTGCCGCTGGCAATGTCACCGCACTGTTCGCGGCCAACGACCAGATGGCGCTGGGGGCGCTGCGCGCCTTCAGCGAGGCGGGCCTGCGCGTCCCCGAGGACATCAGCGTGGTGGGCTTCGACGACCAGCCGGAGGCCGGCTATTTCGTCCCGCCGCTGACCACGGTCAACCAGGGCTTCAAGGAACTCGGTGCGCGCTGCATCCGGATGCTCCTGTCCGACATGGCCCACGGACCCTCCGGGGCGGCTTCGGTCCTCAACCCGAAACTGGTGGTGCGGGGCTCCACGGCGGCGCCGGCAGGCTGATACTGAGGCGGCTGCGTGGGTGGCCCTGGCAGGGCCCTCCCCCTGGCCCCGGTCTGGCCCTAGTGTGGATGCCATGGGTTTGAAAGTCATCGTTATCGGAGGCAGCGGGCACATCGGCTCCTTCCTCGTCCCCCGGCTGGTCCGCGCCGGCCATGAGGTCATCAACATCAGCCGCGGGACGTCCAAAACCTATGTGGATGCGCCCGAATGGCAGCAGGTCCGCCAGGTCACCGCCGACCGGCAGCAGGAGGACCGGGACGGCACCTTCGGTGACCGGGTAGCGGGACTTCAGGCCGACGTCGTGGTTGACCTGGTCTGCTTCACGCTCGAGTCCGCGACCTCCCTGGTCAACCGGCTCCGGGGCGAGATCGGGCATCTGCTGCACTGCGGCTCCATCTGGCGTTACGGCAAGAGCCTCAAGCTGCCCATCGCTGAGGGCTCCGACTCGGCTGCCGCCCCGTTCGACGAGTACGGCATCCAGAAAGACCGGATCGCCCGGCTGCTGAAGGAGGAGACGGCCGACGGTGGGCTGGTCACCACGTCCTTGCACCCCGGCCACATCGTCGGTCCCGGCTGGCACCCCACCGGTCCCCTTGGGAACCTTGACCCGGCCGTCTGGCACGCCCTGTCTGCCGGTGAGCCGCTGCAGGTCCCCGGAAGCGGTGCCGAACTGATGCACCACGTGCACGCCGACGACGTCGCCCAGGCGTTCGAAAAAGCCATCGAACACCGGGACGCCGCCGCCGGTGAGGACTTCAACATCGTCGCCCCTACCGCGCTCAGCGTCCGCGGCTACGCCGAGATCGCCGCGGGCTGGTTCGGTCTGAACGCAACGCTGGAAACAGTCACGTGGGACCAGTTCCGTGAAGCGACCACACGTGAGTTTGCGGAGTCGAGCTGGGGCCACCTCCACCGCAGCCATTGCTTCACCATCGAAAAGGCCAGGTCCCTGCTTGGCTATGCGCCCCGGTTCGAGCCCGAACGGGCGGTGCTCGAATCCGTGACCTGGCTCGTCGACCACGGCCAGCTCAGGGTGGCCCGTCCGTTGGGCGTCCTGGCGGGCTGACCCGCCGTCGACTCTGGCTGCCCTAAACGCCGAGTCCCTCCCGCGGTTATACCGGGGGAGGGACTCGCTGGTTAGATCATTTGTCTGGCGCGTCAGCGAATCTCTTCGCGCGTCATCCCGAACGGGACCTGGTCGGAAAGCGCGGCCGTGTAGTTTCCCGGCCTGTGGCGCGTGACCAGGATGCCGTGGGTACCCGTGAGCATCGCTAGTTCCTGGAGGTCCTTCACGGCTGCTTCGAGATGCTCGTCCAGGGCGTGCCGGTTTGTGACGTGGATGTCGATGGAATCGAGAAGGGCGGTCATGGTGGATCCTTTCTGCTGGCTGGAGGCCGGTTGGCTAAGCGTTGTCTGACTGCCGGCTGCCTGCTGCCACGGGCGCGGCAGGTTCGGCCGGTGCTTTGCGTTCGGCCGGTGCTTTGGTCTGTTCGGTGGCGGGCGGCGTGGTCTTGAATCTGAAGCGCTTGGCGATGGAGGATCCTCCGCCGGCACGGTTCTTGTTGAAGATGTCGAAGCCGACGGCGAGCAGGAGCACCAGGCCCTTGATCAGCTGCTGGTAGTCGGTTCCGAGGCCCAGGATGGACATGCCGTTGTTGAGCACGCCCATGATGAGGCCGCCGATCATGGCTCCGGCAACAGTGCCGATGCCGCCCTGGACCGCTGCTCCGCCAATGAAGGCGGCGGCGATGGAGTCGAGTTCGAAGCCGGTGCCGCCGGCGGGCTGGGCTGAGTTCAGGCGGGCCGTGAAGATCAGGCCGGCCAGTGCTGCGAGGACCCCCATGTTCACGAAGAGCCGGAACGTCACCGCCTTGGTCTTGATGCCCGAGAGTTCGGCGGCGTGCAGGTTCCCGCCGATGGCGTAAGTGTGCCGGCCGAAGATGCTGTTGTTCATCAGTGCGGAGTAGACGATGACCAGGCCGGCGAGGACGATCAGCACGATCGGCGTGCCGCGGTAGCTGGCCAGGAGGAACGTGATGATGAGCATCAGCACGGCGATGAACGCCGTCTTCGTGGCGAACCAGGCCATGGGTTCGTTTTCCAGGTTGAACCTGCGGCGGACGCGGCGTTCCTTGATGGACTGGAACAGCAGGGCCGCGGTGCCTCCGACGCCGAGGATCACGGTGAGCCATTCGAGCACGGAGGTGCCGCCGGAGATGTCCGGGAGGAAGCCGCCGCCGAGGGCACGCAATTCATCCGGGAAGGGGGTGATCTGCTGGTTCTTGAGGGTGATCAGGGTGAGGCCGCGGAAGATGAGCATGCCGGCCAGGGTGACGATGAACGCCGGGATGCCCACGTAGGCGATCCAGTACCCTTGCCACGCACCCACGAGGGCGCCGACCAGGAGGCACGCCGGAATGGCGGCCCACCAGGCCCAGCCCCAGTGCACAATCATGACGCCGGCGACGGCGCCAATGAACCCGGCGATGGACCCGACAGAGAGGTCGATGTGCCCGGCGATGATGACCATCACCATGCCGATGGCCAGAATGAGGATGTAGCTGTTCTGGACAACGAGGTTGCTGACGTTCTGCGGCTCGAGCAGGATCCCGTTAGTGAGGACCTGGAACAGCAGGACGATCAGGATCAGGGCGACGAAGATGCCGACCTGGCGGAGGCGGCTTGCCAGGAAGCCGAGGGATTCTCGTAGGGCGGACATGTCCGTTATTCCTTCTCTTTTGTCATGTAGTGCATAAGGGTTTCCTGGGAGGCCTCGGCGATGGGGACTTCACCCGTGACGTGGCCTGCGGACAGGGTGTAGATCCGGTCACAGATGCCCAGGAGCTCGGGGAGTTCGGAGGAGATCACAATGACGGCTTTGCCCTGGGCGGCGAGCTCAGCGATGATCGTGTAGATCTCGTATTTGGCGCCGACGTCGATGCCCCGGGTGGGCTCGTCCAGGATCAGCACGTCCGGGTCGGAGAACATCCATTTGCTCAGGACCACTTTTTGCTGGTTGCCACCGGAGAGCTTGCCGGTGATGGCCGCAACGGACGGGGCCTTGATGTTCATGCTCTTCCGGTAGCTGTTGGCCACCGTGGTTTCCTGGTTCCCGTCCACCCAGCCGCGTTTGGCGAGCTTGGGCAGGGCAGCCATGGAGATATTGCGCTTGATGTCCTCGATGAGGTTCAGCCCGTAGTGCTTGCGGTCCTCCGTGGCGTAGGCGATGCCGTGGCGGATGGCCTCGGGCACGGTGGAGGTGTTGATTTCCTTGCCGTGTTTGAACACTTTGCCGGACACGGCGCGGCCGTAGGTTCGGCCAAAAACGCTCATGGCCAGTTCTGTGCGGCCGGCTCCCATGAGGCCGGCGAGCCCGACTACTTCGCCCTTGCGGACGTTCAGGCTGGCGTTGTGGACCACGGTGCGGGTGTGGTCCTGGGGGTGCTGGACCGTCCAGTCTTCGATGCGCAGGACTTCCTCGCCGATTTGCGGCTCACGCTCGGGGTAGAGGCTGTCCAGGTCGCGGCCCACCATGCCGCGGATGATCCGTTCCTGGGTGATCTGGCCCTGGTCCAGGCGCAGGGTCTCGATCGATTTGCCGTCGCGGATGATGGTGACGGCGTCCGCGACCTTGCGGATCTCATTGAGCTTGTGGCTGATGATGATGCTGGTGACCCCTTGGCCCTTCAGATGCAGGATGAGGTCCAGAAGGTGGTCGGAGTCCTCGTCGTTCAGGGCGGCGGTGGGTTCGTCCAGGATCAGCAGCTTCACTTCCTTGGACAGCGCCTTGGCGATTTCGACGAGCTGCTGCTTACCCACGCTGATGTGCTGGATGGGGGTGACCGGGTTTTCGCTCAGGCCAACGCGGGCCAGCAGCTTGGCCGCCTCCAGGTTGGTCTTGCGCCAGTCAACCCAGCCGCGGGAGGCCAATTCGTTGCCCAGGAAGATGTTTTCCGCGATGGACAGGTACGGGCTCAGGGCCAGCTCCTGGTGGATGATCACAATCCCGCGCTTTTCGCTGTCGCTGATGGACGCGAAGTCGCACGGTTCGTTCTCGAAGAGGATGTCCCCCTCGAAGGTGTTGTGGGCGTATACGCCGGAGAGCACCTTCATCAGGGTGGACTTGCCTGCCCCGTTTTCGCCGCAGATCGCGTGGACCTCGCCGCGGTTCACATCCAGGGTGACGTCCTGGAGGGCTTTGACGCCGGGGAAGGTCTTGGTGATCCCGCGCATCTGAAGAATGGGTACGTTCATTGGTTATTTCCCGCTGATCTGTTCGATGAGCTGATCTGTTTCGGTGGGTCGATCCGTTGGGGGTGCGGGGGTGCCTGCGGCTGCAGGCGCCCCCGCCGTGCTGCTATTTGATGCGGTGCTGCTACTTGATGTCGGCGTCCGTGTAGTAACCGGAGTCGATCAGCTCCTGCTTGTAGTTGTCCTTGGTGACGATCACGGACTTCAGCAGGAAGGCCGGGACCACCTTGACCTTGTTGTTGTAGGTCTTGGTGTCATTGGTCTCGGGCTGCTGGCCCTTCAGAACCGCGTCCACCATCTTCACGGCCTGCTCGCCGAGCTTGCGGGTGTCCTTGAAGATCGTGGAGTACTGCTCGCCGGCGACGATGGACTTCACTGAGCCCTTTTCCGCGTCCTGGCCCGTGACCACGGGCAGGGCGCCCTTTGAGTAGCCGCCGGTGCTGGTCAGGGCCGAGATGATGCCGATGGAGAGACCGTCATAAGGCGACAGCACGCCGTCGAGCTTCTTACCCGAACCGTAAGCGGCGGTGAGGATGTCTTCCATCCGCTTCTGGGCGGTTGCCGCCTGCCAGCGCAGGATGGCCGCCTGCTCAAACTTGGTCTGGCCGCTGGGCACCTTGAGGGTGCCGGCATCCAGGTACGGCTTCAGGGTGTCCATGGCGCCGGTCCAGAAGAAGTTGGCGTTGTTGTCGTCCGGGCTGCCCGCGAAGAGCTCCACGTTGAACGGGCCCTTGCCCTCGACCTTCTTGCCGGAGGCATCCACCAGGCCCAGCCCGGTCAGCAGCGATGTGGCCTGCTGAACGCCCACTTCATAATTGTCAAAGGTGGTGTAGTAGTCCACGTTCGGGGTGCCGTTGATCAGCCGGTCGTAGGCGATGACCTTGACGTTCTGCTCCTTGGCCTTGGCCAGGACGTCCGTCAGCGTGGTCCCGTCGATGGCGGCAATGATCAGTGACTTGGCGCCCTTGGTCAGCATGTTCTCAATCTGCGAGACCTGGGTGGGGATGTCGTCGTTGGCGTACTGCAGGTCCGTCTTGTAGCCGAGCTTGGCCAGCGATTCGGAGACGTTCTTGCCGTCCGCGATCCAGCGTTCCGACGTCTGCGTCGGCATGGAGATTCCCACCAGTGCACCGGCAGCGTCGGCGCTGCTGGAGCTGGTGGCGGCGCCGGGCCGGCTGCCGCAGCCTGTGGCCCCCACCGTCACAGCCAGGACGACGGCGACGGCGCCCAGGAGTTTCTTGATTCTCACGTTATTCTCCTTCCGTGGCCTGGTTGGGCCACGAATCGGTGCTTGAGCGGAAAGCGTATGTACTTTCCGCCGGGCCCGCCACTTGTGTCCGGCGTACCGAAGCCGTTCCGCAGGAGCGGCACC
Organism: Arthrobacter sp. 05T423; assembly: GCF_056396245.1. Taxonomy (NCBI): domain Bacteria; kingdom Bacillati; phylum Actinomycetota; class Actinomycetes; order Micrococcales; family Micrococcaceae; genus Arthrobacter; species Arthrobacter sp. 05T423. Next base: position 119,062 of record NZ_JBFTLC010000011.1, on the reverse strand, counting down.
GGAGGCTGTCATTACCGGAGCGGAGACCCCGGTTGCCCCAACATTTCTGTTAGCGCTAACAATCATGGACAATAATATCCCCCGAATCGCTGTGAAGCAAGACACAAATTCATGAGAGCTATGGGCCCTGTATGGGTGGGCTTTTTGGTCTCCCGCCGTGCATGGGGGCGGATTGCGCTCAGCGGCTGAGTAGGTAGACTGGCCTACCTACTCAGCGTCCTGCCGGAGGTACAAGCGTGGCTTCACGTGAAGGCCGATCAACAACTAAGCGGCCAGCCCGTGCATCGCTCCTTGATGCTGCGGCGCGGCTCTTCTATGCCGACGGCATCGCCGCCACGGGCATCGACTCCATCACGGCGGAGGCCGGCGTGGCCAAGAAAAGCCTCTACAACAACTTCGCTTCCAAGGCGGATCTGGTGGCGGCCTACCTCGCCTCCCGTCATGAGGAATGGCTCGCCCTGTACTGGGAGCGGGTCGCGGCGGCTGTAACTCCGCAGGACCGGGTGCTGGCCGTGTTCGATGCCTACATCGACCACGCGAACTTTGCCCATGAGCACGGATTCAGGGGGTGCGGCCTGCTCAACGCTGCTGCGGAACTGCCGGCGGGCGCTCCCGGTCGGCACGCTGTACGGCAACACAAGGAAGAGGTTGAGGGCCTGCTGCGCACGCACGTGACCGAGATAGTGCCGCAGGCCGAGGCGGCGGCCAGGGTGGCCCGGCACCTGGCGTTCGCGCTCGAAGGTTCCATGGCCAGGGCCGGCCTTGAAGGCGGAGACCGTTGCCTGCACGAGGCCCGGATGATCGCTGCCCGGATGCTGGAGGAGCTGTGAGGGCAGTGCTCGGCCGGTTGAACGGGCCCCTCCTGGGCGCGATTTTTGTTGTGGGCGCGTCGGCGCTTTGGGGCACGACGGGAACGGCTGCCACGTTCGCGCCGTCGGTAAGTCCACTGGCGATCGGTGCCGTGGCAATGGGCGTGGGCGGACTGCTGCAGGCGCTCTACGCGGTGCAGCCGATTGTGAGCCACTGGGTCAGCCTTCGCGTCCGGTGGCTGCTTGTCTCCCTGGGGGCGGCAGCTGTCGCGGTCTACCCCCTTGCCTTCTACAGCTCCATGCGCCTTTCCGGCGTAGCCCTCGGAACGGTTGTCTCGATCGGCTCAGCCCCTCTGGCGTCGGCGGTCATCGAGCGGCTTGCGGACCGGAAAGTGCTGACCCGCCGCTGGATGCTCGGCGCGCTGATCGGGGTGGCGGGCGCCGGACTGCTGTGTTTTTCCGGTAACAGCGCGGAACGGCCGGGCGCCCTCGTGGAGCCCTGGGCGGTGCCTGCGGGCGTCATTCTGGGGCTCGTGGCAGGTATGAGCTATGCACTGTACTCGTGGGCTGCCCATCGCCTGATCAGCGGGGGAGTGTCATCCCGGGCCGCCATGGGCGCGGTGTTCGGGCTGGGCGGAGCGCTCCTGATGCCGGTGCTCGCCGAGACCGGCCGGCCACTGCTTGAATCCTGGAGCAACTTCACGGTGGGGGCCTACATGGCGCTTGTGCCGATGTTCGCAGGCTACGTCCTGTTCGGATGGGGACTGGCGCGCGTCCGCGCGAGCACCGCAACGGGCCTCTCCCTCGTGGAAACGGTTGTCGCCGCCGTCCTGGCAGTCGTCGTCGTGGGTGAACGGTTGCCGGCACTGGGCTGGCTCGGCATCGCCTTGGTGCTGGCGAGTTTGTTCGTCCTGACTCCCCGCCAGGCGGGGAGTCAGGGAGATGAGCGCGGTCAGGCGTGTGTCTCGGCGAGAACTGAGGCCCGTTCCACGGTGGGGCAGTAGATCTTTGCGGCTGCGTTCTCCGGTGCCTCGTCAAGGCCGAGCAGCATCCGCACCCCCGCTGCGCCGAGCTCATAGTGGGGGAGGGACACTGTCGACAGCGGGGGCCGAAGGTGGGCGGCGATCACTTCCTGGTTGTCGAATCCGACCACAGCCATGTCATCGGGGATGGATAATCCGTGTTCCCGAAGGCCGTCGTACAGGCCCATGGCCATACGGTCGTTGTAGCAGTAGACGGCGGTGACATCGCGCTTCAGTAGTTCCTCGGTCGCCCCGTATCCGCCTTCCTGGTCGGGATAGGCTTCCAGGACCAGGTCCGGATCGAACGGGATGCCTGCGTCACCAAGCGCTTCGCGGTAGCCGTGGAGCCTCCCGTCTTTGGCGGGGGCGGGGATGGTGGCGTTGATGAAAGCGATGCGCCGGTGGCCGTGCCGCAGCAGGATCTCGGTCGCTGAGCGGCCGCCCTGTTCCTCGTCGGGCACTACGGCCCTGGCACCCGGCTCGGTGGCGAAGCAGTTGACCAGCACGAAGTCCGCTTCGCGGAGCGGGGCCGGGATGGCTGTGGCGCGGTGAAACCAGGTCGAGTAGAGGATGCCGCGCACTTTGTACTCGAGCATCATCGCTATCGCGTCTTTTTCGAGCTCCGCGTTGCCCTCGGTGTTGGCTATCAGCAGGGCGTACCCGTGTTTCCAGGCCTCGTCTTGTGCCCCGTGGATGATTTGCCCTGCGAATGGTGTGGTGGCGATGGCATCTGCGACGAGTCCGATGAACCGGGAGCTGCCGCTGACCAGGGTTTGGGCCATCGCGTTGGGCCGGTATCCCAGTGCGTGGATCGCGTCGCGTACCCGTTTGCGGGTCTCGGCCGAGATGCGGGCATCCTTTTTCTGGTTGACAACCAGGGAGACCGTGGCTGTGGAGACGCCGGCAGCTTCGGCGACTTCACGCAGGGTGACGGGGTGCGCACGCTCTGTGGCCCTGGGCGACCGTGCCGCAGGCGCGGGTTTGGCCGTCTTTTTCTCCTTTGAAACCATCTGCCCTCCTTCAGGAGTATATCCATCTACCGCGGCCGTGATCCCTTGGTCGCGCCGCTTTCCAGGCCTTGGATCATGGCCTTGTTGAGCACCAGGAAGACGAGCAGCAGCGGGGTGATGGTGACGCAGACGGCGGCGAACGTTGCGGTCCAGTCGACCTTGCCCATGGCACCGATGTAGTTCTGCAGGCCGAGCGGGATTGTTTTCAGTTCCTCTGACAGGACGAAGGTGTTGGCGAAGATGAAGTCGTTCCAGATGAAGATGCTGTTGACCAAGACGACGGTGACGACGGTGTTCAGTGACAGGGGCAGGGTGATCAGGCCGAAAATCCTGTAGGGCCCGGCGCCGTCCAGGGAGGCCGCCTCGTACGTTTCGCGGGGGATGTATTCGAAGAAGGAAGAGAACAGGTAGACGGACATGGGCAGGGAGAACCCTGCCAGGGGAATGATCATCGACTGGTAGGTGTCGAGCAGGTTCACTGCGGAGTAGTCGATGAACAGGGGGACCAGCGCGATCTGGACGGGGACGATGATGCCTACCAGGAAGAGTCCGCGGACCAGGCGGCTGAGCCGGAAGCCGAGCACCTGGATGGCGTATGCGGCCATCATGCCCAGCAGCACGATCAGGATGTTGGCACCCATGGTGACGATGAAGCTGTTCAGGATGTTTTTCCCGAGGTCTCCGGTTTCAAAGGCCCGGGCGTAGTTCCCCAGGGTGAGTGCTTTGGGCAGGGCGAAGGGGTCCCCGGTGGCGAAGTCGTCTTCGCTGCGCAGGCTGGTCAGGAACAGCCAGGCGAGAGGGTAGACCTGGACGACGACGATGAGTGCGATGAGCACGCGGGACAGAGTCCGGGACGCACTGGGGCGGCGGCGCCGCCGTACGGCCGGCGGTGCGGGCGTCGCAGCCGACGGCGCTGGGGCGGGGGCTGTCTGGATGATCATGACTCTGCCTTCCGCTTGAGCATGAAGAGGATGAGGCCGACGGCGACGAGGCACTCGATCACGATGAACACGGAGATGGTGCTGGCGTACCCGAAGTCGGTACTGGTGAATGCTGTTTTGTACATGTAGGTGGTGAGGAGTTCGGAGGACTGGCCGGGGCCGCCGTTGGTCATGAGGTACGGGATGTCGAACCCGCGGAGCCCGTAGGTGGTGGCCATGATGGTGGTGGTGATCCAGACGGGACGGATGTACGGGAAGCGGATCTTGGTGAACAGCGTCCAGCGGGACGCGCCGTCGAGGACTGCAGCCTCTTCAAGTTCCTTGGGAACGGCGATCAGGGCCGCGTAGATGATGAGCATGTAGAGGCCGGTGAAACGCCACCCTTCTGGGGCGGAGACTGCTGCGAGGACCGTGTTGACGTCAGAGAGCCAGGCGCGCTCCAGGCTTCCGAGGCCGATCCACTGAAGGAGCTGGTTGAGCGGGCCGACTGGGTCGATGGAGTAGATGCGCACGAACAGGAAGGCGATCGCGACGGTGGAGATGACGGCCGGCAGGAGGTAAAGGGTCTTGATTAGCTCGCGGCCGCGGCGCAGTGAGGTCAGCAGGCTTGCCACCAAGAGCGCGCCGCCGAGCTGGAGTACGAGACAGATGGCCAGGTAGCCGAGGGCGTTGAAGAAGGAGCGCCAGAAGATGTCATCGGTGGTAAACATCCGGACGTAGTTGGCCAGTCCTACGAACTCCATGTCGCTGATGCCGTTCCAGGAGAAGAAGCTTAGGAACAAGGACTGGAGGATGGGGAAGAGCACGGCTGCGCAGTAGAGCAAAAGAGGCGGGAGCAGGAAGACCAGGACTGAGAGCCGGGACCTGTTGGGAAGCATGGCGGGGCCTTTCAGGCGGGGGGACCGGGGTCCCCCCGCCGCTTGGGTTACTTGAAGAACTTCGGCGCGTTCTGCGCGACGGTGCTGTCCATCGTGCTGGTGAACTGCTCGGGGGTGATGTCGCCTTGGACGAGGAGCACGAGCTCCTGCTGCAGCCGGCCGTTGGTGGTCGGGTCGAGCTGGGTATCCCATGGCATGGCCTGCTTGTCCCCAAGGTCGCCGGCCTTCGCAACGGCCTTCTTGAACAAGGGGGTGGCGTTGGCGGGTATGGCCGTCTGGACGTTCGTTGTGGGGGACAGCGCGCCAGTTGCGGCGTATTCGGAGGGGTATTTCGCCAGGGCGAATTTCAGGAAGTCGCTCACGAGCGGGTCGTAGGTCTTGGCGTTTACTGCCATTCCGATACCGGACGGGGAAACGTATTCGTTGGCCGCGGTGACCGATCCTTCCGTCACTGGAAGGGTCGTGAAGTCGATGTCGCCGCGTACCGCCGGGTTCAACTTGTCGGTGGCAAGGCTGGGCAGTTCCCAGGTGCCGATGTTGTACATGGCAGCTTTGCCGGAAGTGAACTGGTTCTGCGCGTCGGAGTAGCCCTGCGAGGAAAAGCCGTCCTGGAAGCAGTTGGCCTTGCCCAGCGCAGACATCCACTGAACGGTTTTCTGGCCAGCGGGATCGGAGAATTTGGCCTCGCCCTTCTTCACCTTCTGGATGAAGTCCGGACCGGCTGCCCGGAAGGGCTGGTAGGCGACGTAGCGCTCCAGCGGCCACTGGTCCTGTCCGTCGATGGCGATTGGCGTGATGCCGGCCTTGCGCAGGGCTGTGCACATTGCGGGGATGTCGTCCAGGGACTTCGGGACGGCCACGCCCGCCTTCTGCAGCAGCGCCTTGTTGTACCAGATGAACTCCAGTTCGAACTGGAACGGGATCATGTAGAGCGACCCGTCGTCGAACCGCTGGTAATCCAGGGCGGCGGGCCGGTAGGTGTCGTAGACGTTCAGGGTCTTGAGCAGCTTTTCGGCGTCGACCATCTTGCCCTGTTTTGCCAGCTGTTGGGCGAACGGGGTGGCATCAGTGTCGAAGAGCTCCGGGAGTTTGTTCGCGGCGGCGAGGGTTTCCAGCTTTTGGATGTAGGACGGCCTGTCGGGAGTGGTGATCAAATTCAGTGCGAAGCCTGGGTGGTCCTTGGCGTATTCACCAGCGAGCTTTTTCATGATGTTGATGACCGCGCCATCGGCCGGTCGAGACAATAGCCACGAAATTTCACGGGGCTTGATTTCTCCGGTGGGAGTGACGTTGGAGGGGCTGCTGGCATCTCCGCCGGCGCAACCTGCGAGGGCCAGGACGGCGACGGCTGCCACGGCAGCTGCTCGGAACAGTTTTTTCATTGCGGCAATCTTCCTTGATTGATTCGGGACCGTACGGGTTGAAGGGCTATTCAGTTTGTGCTGCGCTGACGAATGTCAAGTTCGGTGACCGCCACGGAACCCTCGCCGGCGAACACGCCGAGCAGGCCGTCGGCCAGGTCGTAGACTCTGGTGCTGAGGGACACCTGCCGGTCCAGGACTGCGACGCACAGGTCTCCGTCCACGACAACTTCGAGCGTGTGCTCCCCTGGGCTGAGGTCGCACGGGCGCTCCAGCTCGATGTCGAAGGGAACGTCCCCTGAGACGTGCCACTGCGCATTGCCGGTGATCTTCCGGGGCCATCGGTCAAATACCATGCGGCCCCGCTTCGGTTCTAGACGGATGATGTAGGACCGGTCCCCGTCTGCGCTGGAGCGAAGCAGCAGACCGCACTCTGTGGTGCCCGCCTCTATTTGCAGGACGGTTTTGGCGTAGAACTGACGGGGCACGTTGTTGCCGGTCAGGATCGCTTCGTATCCGTCCGGGACCGTCAGCGTGGCGGGAAGTTCCCGGTCCAGGCCGGCAGGGATCTGGTCCCAGAAACTGTCCACGAGTTCGTCCGAAAATGAGAACGCCAGAGTGCCGTCAGCGTTTTGTTTGGCCTCGAGCACCGACATCGTGCCGGCCCACTGCCAGGGTCCGTCGTCGCGGCCGTTCTCTTTGCTGGCGATCCAGCCGAAGAAAAAGCGCCGGCCGTCACGTTCGGCCGACTTGGATGCGTAGAAGGCGCGCCCGTCGATGCTGTCCCGTTCCGGCACACTCCATGGACCGTTCGGGCCTTTGGCCATTCGGTACCGGGTGGTGAACGACTCGGAGAACTCGGAGTAGACCATGTACCACCAGTCGCCCCAGGCGAAAACGTCCGGGCATTCGTGGGTTATGTAGCGCCGGGGATCCCAGAACGGCTCGGTGTGCTCCCAGTTCATCAGGTCCGAAGACATGCACTGGGCGATCACGCCGCGGCGGCGTTCCGGCCCTTCGGCATGCCGTGCGGCCAGCAGCATCCGCCATTGCCCGGCTTCCTCGTCCCGGAAGACAAAGGGGTCACGCCAGTCACCGGTCTCGTAGCCTTCCGGGGCCCCAAAGGTGAGTTCCGGATGTTTGGTCCAGGTCTTCATGCCGTCGGTGCTGGTGGCATGCATGACGAGTTGCAGCGGAACACCGTCCGCGCCGGGATTCCCGGGGTTTTGTCCGGTGTAGAAGAGGTGGTGGATGCCTGTTTCGTCCGCGACGATGCTGCCCGTGTAGGCGTTGAAGTCAAGGTCGCCCGTCCCGCCGTGGTGCAGCGAAACCCCGTGGTCTTCAAATTCCGTGAGGTCCTTGGTGGTCACGAGGTTCCAGGACGTCCCGGGCTTCGGAACCGAGCGGAGTTCGTGAAGGTAAAAGAGCCAGAACTCGCCGTCCTTCTGAAAAGGGATGAGGTCTCCGACCCATCCGTCGGCGGGCTGGAAGAAGATTGGGTGATTCATCGGCGCTGATGTCCATTCTGCTAAAGCGTTTGATCAACCGCAGACTAGCGCGGAACACAACCGTGATCAAGCGTTTTAGCAAAATAGCCCGGAGGTCCGTGGTTCGTTATCCGGCGGTTGGCAGCTCCAGCAGCTAAAAACGGCAACGCGGGGTCACTTCGCGCCCCATGAAACCTCCGGATTGGGCGCGAAGTGACCCCGCGTTGCTTTTAGCGGGCCAACCGACCGACTGAACCACCGCGGAAGCGGAGCCCGCAGCAGCGCAGTCCTGAAAATCCAGCTGCATGGCTAGTGTGAAAGGAAAGGCAATGACACGCGAGGAAGCCTTCGCAAGTTGCACGTCGGACTCGTACGTCGAGTTCTACGGCGGTCGGTGGCTCGTAGTGCCATTCGCCCAGGTGGAGCAGTCGGTGTTCTTCGTTTGCTCACCAGGGACGCTCCGCAGCAATCTTTGAGTTGAGATGGAGCGTGTGAGAGGTGATCGGCATTCCGGGGGAGCATTATTCCAGGCGTTTGTAAGTCAATTCTCGGGGCATCTTTAGTGATTAGAAATGCTGTGGCGTCGGAAATTACCGGTGCCGAATCAAACTTATTCCAGTCGTGGGACCGGTGTCTTTTCAAGACCCGCTCTACCAATTTTCCGGCATTTCTGGTGAACTTCTGCTCAGTTGCTGGCTGAGCGGGCCGGCGTGACCTGCGGCCCTATGCGCAGCCTGGCGGGAACTTCAGGCTGCCTGTTGAGCTTCGAATCTGGCAATTTCGAGCCCGCGCGTGGCGCTAAAGGCGCTGAGGCTCTCCGGCGAGCAAACGAAGAATTGTGGCTGCTCAACCGGCGCGAAGGGAACGACGAGCCACCGGCCGCCGTAAAACTCGACATACGAGTCCGGGGGGCACCTTGCGTAAGCTTCTTCCCGAGTCATGACCTTTCCTTCCATTGAGAACCTGAACCAGATGCTGCTGGTCTTTCTGCGTGATATCCATGATTCCGAATCAAACAGGCAGGGGTAACGCCGTTTTCTGACGGTTCTGACTACCCTTTCGGATGGGGTCCTTGTTGAACCCCGTCAATTGCAGGGGTGCCAAGGCTGTCCAAAGCCTCAAAAGACCAGCAGGGCCGGCGGAGAAACCGCCGGCCCTGCATTTTTTGGAACCACCACATCACCAGTGATTCGCCGTCACCCGTGCGCGCCGCGCGCGGGAGTCGTTAGGAGCGCAGGAAGAATGTGCCCCCAGCGCGCTCGTTCTTGCCCACCTTCGCCAAAACGAGGACGCCGTCCCGGAGCACCAGGTAGGAACCCAGCATGTCGACCGACTCGAAGGAGGCGCCGGCAGCATCCGAGAGCCCGCCCCGCTGAAGGAAGGCCGACGACGATCCCTCTGTGGATGCAATGGCAACAGATGACGCCTGCACCCGGAGGTAGCGGCCCTTGGTCAGTACCGGCTCGATGACCACCGAGTTCTTCTTGGCGTACCCCGGGGCGAGCCGGAACTGGGATGCACCCAGCGCAGGGGAGGAAGCGGCGGTGACGGTGACGCCGTCGTGCGCCAGGAACGTTCCCGGAGCGGCGGCGGATTCGAGGCGCACCGGCAGTTCGCCGTCGCCCACCGGCACGCCGAAGTTCGGCGTGCCGTCCACATTCCAGGACAGCCGCTGGACCCGGGCGTGCCGGTTGGGGTCGTAGAGCGGGTCGCCGACGATGGTGCGGTAGGACCGGGCGTGGTACACCAGCACGTCATTGCCCGCCTCATCGACGGTGAAGGAGTTGTGCCCCGGGCCGTACTGCTTCGAGCCCTCGTTAGTGGTGAACACCGGAGTTGGTGTCTTGGTCCAGGATGCCGCTTTGAGCAGGTCGGCGCCTGCATCGGCAGTCAGGAGGCCCATGCAGTAGTTGGCGTCCGTGGCGCTGGCGGAGAACGTCACGAAGACGCGGCCGTTCCGCTTGATCACCGCAGGCCCCTCGTTCACCTTGTAGCCCCGGGTCTCCCAGTCCAGCGTCGGCACGGCGATGCGCACTGGGGTGCTGGACAGCGTGGAAGGCGACGACATGGACGCGATGTAGAGGCTGGAGTTCACGCCGGTGTCGCTCTGCGCCCACACCAGGTAGCGCGTGCCGGCGTGCTCGAACGTGGTGGCATCCAGCGAGAACGTATCGGCGTGGGTGTACACCCGGACCGGAGCATCCCAGACGGCGTTGGTCGGGTCCGCGGCGTCCGTGGAAATCACGTAGATCCGCACCCGGAAGACATCGTTGCTGTCGCCGGCGGCGAAATAGATGTGCCACTTTCCGTCGAAGTGGTGCAGTTCGGGCGCCCAGATGTGGCCACCCATCGTTCCGGACGCGGGCCGCGTCCACACGACCGCCTCCGAAGCGCTGCCCAGCCCCGCGATGGTGGCGGAGGAGCGCACAACGATGCGGTTGTACTCCGGCACGGAGCCGGTGAAGTAGTACTTGCCGTCCGTGTGCTTCATGAGCCACGGGTCCGCACGCTGCGGCACCACCGGGTTGATCACGGGTGCGGTGCCGACTGTGGCAGCGGCTGCAGGCGCCGCCACCAGGGCTCCGCCGCCGGCACCCGCGACGGCGAAGGCGGCTGCTGCGGCGGATCCGGAGCCGAGGAAGAGCCGACGGGAGAACTGGCGGTTGACGGAATCACTCATGCTGAAAAAGTCCTTTCGACGTGCGGGAGGTGACGTGCGGGAGATGACGTGCGGTAGGTGCGGGACAGGTAAAGAGTCAGCCGGCTTTCCGGGCGAAGAGCCGCTGCAGCAGGATGAAGACGAGGAGCAGGCCGCCGATCACGATCTTGGTCCACCAGGAGCTGAGGGTGCCGTCGTAGGCGATGAAGGTCTGGACAATCCCCAGCACCAGCACGCCGACCACGGAGCCCAGGACGTAGCCGGTGCCGCCGGTCAGCAGGGTGCCGCCGATGACTACCGCAGCGATGGCGTCGAGCTCCATTCCCTGGGCCGCGAGGCTGTAGCCGGAGAGGCTGTAGAAGGAGAACAGGATGCCGGCGACGGCGGAGCAGAGGCCGCTGAGGGCGTAGACCAGAATCTTGGTGGCCTTCACCGGCAGGCCCATCAGCGTGGCGGAGTGTTCGTTGCCGCCGATGGCATAGACGGTCCGGCCGAAGCGGGTGTGGTGCAGGACGAAGAAGGCAATGGCCACAATCCCGAGGGCCAGAAGGACGCCGGGCGAGACGAAGAGGTCCCCGGGCAGCGGAATCTGCGCCTGCGCCATCCCCGTGAAGAACCCCTCGGTGACGGGAATGGAGTCGAGGCTGATGACGTAGCAGAGGCCGCGGGCCAGGAACATTCCGGCCAGCGTCACGATGAACGGCTGGATGTCGAAGTACTGGATGATCAGCCCCATCAGGAGCCCGAGACCGCCGCCGATGAGCAACACGAGGACGATGACGGCCCCTGCATTCCAGCCCTGCTGCAGGAGCGTGGCGCTCACCATCATGGCCAGTGCGACGACGGCCCCCACCGACAGATCGATGCCGCCGGTGAGGATCACGAAGGTCATGCCGACGGCGAGGACGATGAGGAAGGTGTTGTCGATGAAGAGGTTCAGGAACACCTGGCCGGAGAGGAAGCTCGGGTACATTCCCGCCCCCACGGCGAACATGGCGATGAACAGACCCGCGGTGGCAAGCGTCGGCGCATAGCGCGCACCCCCGCGCAGGCGGTTGCGCGCCGGTGACGGCTTTTTGACGGTCAGGGGCGTGAGCGTGGACAGCGGGGACATCAGATGGCCACCTTTTCCTTTGCGGCTTCCGTTGCGGCGGGCTTGGGTGCCGCCTTGAGGCGGCTGAGCATGTTCCGTGCCTTGGGCGCCTGCAGGAGGCAAACGGTGATGACCACCAGCGCCTTGAACACCAGGGTCACCTCCGGCGGGATCCCGAGGGTGTAGACGGTGGTGGTCAGCGTCTGGATGATGAAGGCCCCGACGACGGTTCCCACCAGGGTGTACCGGCCGCCTGCCAGCGAGGTGCCGCCGATGACCACGGCCAGGATCGCGTCCATTTCGATATAGAGCCCGGCATTGTTGGCGTCGGCCGCTGTGACGTTGGAGCTGATCATCAGGCCGGCGATTGCGGCGCAGACGGCGCTGAAGACGTAGACGGTCCAGATGATGTTCCGGGCGCGGAGTCCGGCCAGGCGGCTGGCGACCGGGTTGATGCCGACGGCCTCGATCAGGGTTCCCAGCGCGGTGCGCCGGGTGAGGATGGCCGCCAGGGCGAAGACAGCGGCGGTGATCAGGATGGAGATCGGAAGCGTAAAGAGGTAGCCGGCGCCGATGGACTTGTAGTGGTCATTGGACACGGACACGATCTGGCCGCCGGTGATGAGCTGGGCCACGCCACGGCCGGCCGTCATGAGGACCAGGGTGGCGATGATCGGCTGCACGCCGATGGTGGACACCAGGAAGCCGTTCCAGACACCCAGGGCAAGGCCGGCGACGACGGCGATCAGCACCGCAGTTGCTGCCGTCACCGGGGAACCGGGCTCGGGGGAGCCGGCGATGTAGGCGCAGGAGGCCGCGCCGGCGATCGCCACCACTGCCCCCACCGAAAGGTCGATGCCGCGGGTGGCGATGACGAGGGTCATGCCCAGTGCGATGAGGATGGTGGGTGCGCCGTTGCGCATAATGTCGATGAGGCTGCCGTAGAGGTGGCCGTCCTGCATCCGCAGTCCCAGGAAGTCGGGCCGGAAAACCTGGTTGAGCAGCAGCAGCGCTGCCAGGGCGATGACCGGCCACGCAAGGCGGTGTTTCAGAAGGGATTTCACTGGGCGCCTCCGGCGATGACCGTCATGACGTCTTCCACAGAGACGCCGTCGTTGTTGATTTCGGCGACCATCGCCCTGTCCTTGATGACGGCGATGCGGTCGCTCACGCGCAGGACTTCCTCGAGCTCGGAGGAAATGAAGAGGATGGACATGCCCTCGGCAGCGAGCTGGCTGACGAGTTTCTGGATCTGGGTCTTGGCTCCGATGTCGATGCCGCGGGTGGGCTCGTCGAGGATCAGGAGTTCGGGGTGGGTGACCAGCCAGCGGGCGAGGAGTACCTTTTGCTGGTTTCCGCCGCTGAGGTTCCGGATGGGTGCGTCGGGGTTGGCCGGGCGGATGTCGAGGGCCTTGATGTACTCGGCCACGAGCTCGTCCTGGACCTTGCGGGGAATGCGGCGCGCCCAGCCCCTGCTGGCCTGCATGGCAAGGACCAGGTTGTCGCGGACGGTGAGGTCGCCGATGAGGCCTTCCTCCTTGCGGTCCTCCGAGCAGAATCCGATCCGCTTGTCGATGGCGGTGCGCGGGGAGCGGATTTTCTGGCCCGCTCCCTTGATTTTGATGGAGCCTTCGTCGGCCTTGTCGGCTCCGAAGAAGAGCCGGGCGATCTCGGTCCGGCCGGCGCCGAGCAGGCCCGCCAGGCCCACCACCTCGCCCGGATGGATGGACAGGTCCACGTTGGAAACCGATCCCTTCCTGCCGAGCCCCTGGGCCTGGACGAAGGGCGTTACGCCGTCCCCGGTGCTGGCGCGGGTGCGGGCGGATGCCTGGTCCAGTTCGGCGAGGGCTTCCATGTCCTTGCCGATCATCTTGGAGATGAGGCTCATCCGGGACAGGTCCCGGGTCAGGTATTCGCCCACGAGTTTGCCGTTGCGCAGGACCGTCATGCGGTCGGAGATCTCGTAGACCTGTTCCAGGAAGTGGGAGACGAAGAGGATGGCGACGCCACGGTCGCGGAGGTCCCGGATGACGCGGAAGAGCTGGCTGACCTCGTCGGCGTCCAGGCTCGACGTCGGCTCGTCCAGGATGAGGACCTTGGCGTTGATCTCCACCGAGCGGGCGATGGCGATCAGCTGCTGGACCGCGATGGAGTGCATGGACAGCAGCGATCCGGGATCGATGTGGTCCAGCTGCAGCTCGGCCAGGACCTCCCGGGTCCGGGACCGCACGCCCTTCCAGTCGATGGAACCGCGGCGGCGCGGCTCGCGGCCCAGCAGGACGTTTTCCTCCACGGTGAGGTTGGGGCAGAGGTTGACTTCCTGGTAGACGGTGCTGATGCCGGCTGCCTGGGATTCCCCGGGCGTCGAGAACCGCTTTGCTTCGCCGAGCACGGTGATGGTGCCGGAATCAATGGTGTACACGCCGGTCAGGGCCTTGATCAGCGTGGACTTTCCGGCGCCGTTCTCACCCATCAGGGCGTGGACCTCACCTTTGAAGAGGCGGAAGTCGACGCCGTCGAGCGCCTTAACTCCTGGGAATCCAATAGCTATGTCGGTCATCTCGACGACCGGAACGATCTCGTTCATCCTTCTGTCTTTCCTGTGCTTGGTCTGCCATGCTGCGGCTGGTGTGCCGTGCGGCGGCGGTTCTCCGCCGCCGCACGGACGTTCAGGGGCGCCGCCGCTTAGTAGGGGCGGCTGGCAAGAACCTGCTTGGCCTGGTCCGGGGTAAAGGTAGTCTCCTCGGTGACGACACGCTCCGGAACGCTGTCGCCGGCGACGACCTTCTTGGCCAGCCCCATGAGCTGGTCACCGAGCATGGGGCTGCACTCGACGATGTAGTTGATCTTGCCGTTGCTCAGCGCGGTCATGCCGTCCTTGGTAGCGTCGATCGTGATGATCTTGATGTCTTTGCCCGGAACCTTGCCGGCGGCTTCGATGGCCTCGATGGCGCCCAGGCCCTCGTCGTCGTTGTGGGCGAACACCACATCGATCTTCGGGTTGTTCTTGAGGAAGGCCTCCATGACCTGCTTGCCGCCGCTACGGGTGAAGTCGCCGCTCTGCGAGGCGATGATCTTCAGTTTCGGATCAGCTTGGATGGCGTCCGCGAAACCCTTCTTCCGGTCGTTGGCGGGTGCGGATCCGGTGGTGCCCTGGATTTCGACGATGTTGACGGTGTCCGTTGCGGACTTGGAGTCCTTGACAAGCCAGTCCCCGGCCTTCTTCCCTTCTTCGACGAAATCGGAGCCAATGAAGGTCTTGTACAGCGTCTTGTCAGAGGAATCCACCGCACGGTCGGTCAGGATGACCGGAATCTTCGCGTTCTTGGCCTCCTTCAGCACCGTGTCCCAGCCGGACTCCACCACGGGGGAGAAAGCGATGACGCTGACCTTCTGCTGGATGTAGGAGCGGATGGCCTTGATCTGGTTCTCCTGCTTCTGCTGGGCGTCGGAGAACTTCAGGTCGACGCCGGCCTTCTTGGCTGAGTCCTGGACCGACTTGGTGTTGGCGGTGCGCCAGCCGCTTTCGGCGCCCACCTGGGCGAAGCCCATGGTGATCTTGTCGCCGCCGGAGTTGCCGCCAGCGCTGCCGGCGCCAGCGGTTCCGCCACAGGCAGTGAGGGTAAGCATCGATGCGGCGGCCACCGCAAGCAGGGATTTCTTAAACACAACATCCTCCCGGAAGCGTTAGTTACATGCAGGCGGGAGACTTCAAACACCGCCGTTGCTGCAAGTGAGCTGATGCGCTCTGCGAATCATTGTGAACGCTAACAATAGAGCCGTCAAGTAGTCCCGGTCACAAATTCGCGCGAGTCACGCGCAGTCTGTCGATTTTTGAGAACCCCCTTTACAAGAGCGAAAAGATGTCGAATACTCGACTCCGGTCGGCACTTTGTTAGCGTTCACATCGGGGTCACTCGAACTGGTTGCCGGCGAACCGTTCAATGGAGAAAGGCCATCCCTTCCATGCCATCCAAACCATCAGGTCCCGCTAAGCGGACCTGCACCATGGTGCTTGCCGGGTCTCTGACGGCCGCGCTGCTGTCACTGACGCCGGCCCTCGGCGCCACTGCCGACGCCGGGACAAACCGCACCATCAGCGTCAATGCCGACCAAACCGGACCCGCCATAGATCCGGCCATGTACGGCGCCTTCTTCGAGGACATCAACCAGGGCGCCGACGGCGGCATCTATGCTGAACTCGTCCAGAACCGGTCCTTTGAATTCAACTCCGGCGACAACCGTTCGTTCACCCCGATGACCGCTTGGGAAACCCTGAGGCGGGGCAGCGACGGAACGGTCGGCGTCGTCAATGACGATAACCGGCTGAACGAAAACAACCGGAACTACCTGCAGGTCGACGCCACCAGCGCGGGCGCGGGAAGCGGAGCCGGAGTAGGCGTAAGGAACAGCGGCTGGAATGCGGGGCAGAAGCTCGAAGCGCACAAGAAGTACGACTATTCGGTCTGGGCGCGCACCTCCAACCCGGCTGGTTCAACGCTTGCTGTGACGTTGGAGACCCCGGAAGGCGCGCGGTTGGACATTGCCACCATCAAGGTCAAGGGTGACAGTTGGGCCAAATACACGGTGACTCTTTCGCCGAAGTCCTCCACGGACGCCGGCCGGCTCGCGACAGTGGTGCAGGGCACGGGTACCGTCCGGCTGGACATGATTTCCCTGTTCCCCAAGGACACCTGGAACGGACGCTCCAACGGCCTCCGCAAGGACCTGGCCGAGAAGGTTGCAGACCTGCACCCCGGATTCCTGCGCTTCCCAGGTGGCTGCATCGTCAACACCGGCAGCTACGACTCCTACGGAGCCCCGAACTACACGCGGTCCCGGACATACCAGTGGAAGGAAACCATCGGTCCGGTGGAGCAGCGTCCCGCCAACCGCGACTTCTGGGGCTACAACCAGACCTACGGCCTGGGCTACATGGAGTACTTCCAGTGGGCCGAGGACATGGGTGCCGTTCCGGTGCCGGTGGTTCCAGTCGGCGTTACCGGCTGCGGAGACAACAACCAGGTTCCCGATCAGGCCACGCTGAACCGCTACATCCAGGACACCCTGGACCTGATCGAATTCGCCAACGGGGACGCCAGCACCACCTGGGGGGCCAAGCGGATCGCCTACGGCCACCCTGCCCCCTACAACATGGACCGCATTGAAGTGGGCAACGAAGAGTACAAGCCAGAATTCAAGCAGTACTTTGTCCAGTTCCAGGACGCCATCAAGGCCAAGTACCCCAACATCAAGATCATCAGCAACAGCGGTCCCGACGACCAGGGCGCGGTCTTCGACGATCATTCCGTATTCAACGCCCAGCGCAAGGTCGACATGGTCGACGAGCACTACTACAACGACCCCGCCTGGTTCCTGAACAACAACCACCGCTATGACACATACGACCGCAACAGCTACAAAGTCTGGCTTGGCGAGTACGCGTCATTGGACAACAAACCGGCCAACGCCCTGGCCGAAGCCTCATACATGACGGGACTGGAACGGAACGCCGATGTCGTGAAGATGGCATCCTACGCGCCGCTCATCGCGAGCGACGCAAACACTCAGTGGCGCCCGGACATGATCTACTTCAACGGAACCTCCGTACGCACCACCCCCAATTACGAGGTCCAGAAGCTGTTCATGAACAACGTTGGCACCCAGGTGGTTCCTAGCACGCAGGACAACCCGGCCTCCACCGTGGTGCCGATTTCCGGCAAGATCGGCCTGTCCACGTGGGCCACCTCCGCCCGGTACGACGACGTTAAGGTCACCGGAGCTGACGGCGGCACCCTGTTCAGCGACGACTTCTCCGGAACCGCCGCGGCCTGGACCGGCAACGGCACCGGATCCTGGTCCATCAAGGACGGCGGCTACGTCCAGTCGAGCACCACGGCCCAGAACACCATGGTGACCGCCGGAAACGCGGACTGGAGCAACTACACGCTCAGCACCAAGGCCACCAAGCTGGCCGGTTCGGAAGGCTTTTTGGTCTCCTTCGGGGTCAAGGACACAGGCAACTACTTCTGGTGGAACCTAGGCGGCTGGAACAACACGAAGTCGGTCGTCGAGAAGGCCGTCAACGGCGGCAAGACGAACGTCATCGAAAAGAACACCGTGATCCAGACCGGGCACGAATACGACATCAGGATCGAGGTCACCGGGCGCGCCGCGAAGCTGTACCTGGACGGCGTCCTGTGGGGCACGGTGGACGACACACAGGCTGATCCCGTCTACTCCGTGGTCACGAAGGACGCCAAGTCCGGCGACACCATCGTCAAGGTGGTCAATACCTCCGCCGACAAGACGCCGGTGGACATCAAGGTGGCGGGCGCGTCGGGCATCAGTTCCACGGCCGCGGTGACCACCCTGACCCAGACAGCCGACGGGCAGAACCTGGCTCCGGCGTCGAGCACCTTCAGCGGAGCCGGTTCGGCATTCACGTACGATTTCGAGCCCAACTCAGTGACCTTCATCCGGCTCGCCGCAGCCCGCAAGTAAGCAGCACACCAAAGCCACGGCTTTGACCGGGAAGGCCCGGCTGGATTGCGCAGCCGGGCCTTCTCCTTTTACGCGGACCATTTCCCTAGGAGATCCAATGACGAATCACGTGTCCAGGCGCAACATCCTTCGGCTTGGGGCGGCCACGGCCGTCCTGCCCTGGCTGCCATCGCTCGCCTCGGCAGCCGCAACCGCCGCGGAGGGCCCCATGACCACTGCACTCGCCGCAGCGGCGGCCGTCCGTCCCTTCAAGCTGTCCGATGTCAGCCTGGGCCCGGGCGTGTTCGCCCGGAAGCGTGAGCTGATCCTGAACTTCGCGCGCGGCTACGACGAGCGGCGCTACCTCAACGTCTTCCGCGCCAACGCCGGACTGCGGCCGCTCGACGGGGTGGTCCCGCTGCCGGCCGGCGGTTGGGAAGGGCTCGACGGCGAGGCGAACGGCAACCTGCGCGGCCACTTCACCGGCCACCACATGTCCATGCTGGCACAGGCCTATGCGGGCACGGGGGAGGAAGCCTTCGGGACGAAGCTGCGGAACCTGGTGACCTCCCTGCACGACTGCCGGCAGGCGCTCTCCCAGGAACCCGCCATCCAGGCCGTTGCCGGCCGGCTGCCCGGGACCGCCGTCGACATAGCCCGGGGTTCCTACGTGTACGGCCAGCTCCCTGCGGGCACCGTTGACGGGCTGACGGGCATGACTTTCGCCGCGTGGATACGCCCGACGGCGGCGGCGAACTGGGCGCGGATCTTCGACTTCGGCAACGACACCAAAACGTACGCCTTCCTCGCCCAGCGCGACGGCGGCGGGCTGCCGCGGTTCGCCATCACCAGGAACTTTGCCGGGGGTGAGCAGACAATCGTCGGCTCCGCCCCGCTGCCGGTTAACGAGTGGAGCCACGTTGCGGTGACCCTGGACGGCCGCAGCGGAACCTTGTACGTCAACGGCCAGCGGGCCGGCCAGAACAGCGGCATGACCCTGACGCCCGCGCAGCTCGGCAGCCTGGCGAACGTCTGGCTTGGGCGGTCGCAGTACAACGACCCCACCTTTGCCGGCGCCTACCAGGACGTGAACATCTGGTCCGCCGCGCTGACCGCAGGTCAGGTCGCAGAGCTGGCGGCAGCCCGCGCGTCGGGTACTACAGCCGGGAACGGCGACGTCGTCTCCCTTGCCTGCAGCGAAACGGGCGGAAACGTACTGGCCGATGCCTCCGGCAGGGGCCGGCATGCCACGGTCCGGCGCACCTGGGGCTTGCCCAGCCATCCCGGATTCCTCGCGGCGTACCCGGAGACCCAGTTCATCGAGCTGGAGAGCAGGACCACGCCGGACTATTTCCGGGTCTGGGCCCCGTACTACACGGCGCACAAGATCCTGAAGGGCCTCCTTGACGCCTACACGGCAACCGGGGAACCGAAGGCGCTGGACCTGGCCACGGGGCTCTGCGACTGGATGCACTCCCGCCTGAGCATACTCACCCCGGCCGTCCGCCAGCGCATGTGGGGAATCTTCTCCAGCGGCGAATACGGCGGCGTCGTGGAGGCCATCCTGGAGACCTACGGCCACTCGGGCAAGCCGGAGCACCTGGAGCTCGCCAAGTACTTCGACCTCGACTCCCTCATCGATGCGTGCGCCCAGAACAAGGACATCCTCGCGGGCCTGCACGCCAACCAGCACATCCCGATCTTCACCGGGCTGGTGCTGATGTACAACGCCACCGGCGAGGAGCGGTACCTCACCGCGGCCCGCAACTTCTGGACCATGGTGGTGCCAACCCGCATGTTCAGCATCGGCGGAACCAGCCAGGGCGAGTTCTGGAAGGAGCGCGAGAAGATCGCCGCCACCCTGAACGCCACCGACGCCGAGAGCTGCTGCGCCTACAACATGCTCAAACTGTCCCGCGAACTGTTCTTCAAGGACCAGAATCCCGCGTACATGGACTATTACGAGCGGGCGCTTTTCAACCAGGTCCTCGGCTCCAAGCAGGACCAAGAAAACGCCGAAATGCCGCTGGCCACCTACTTCATCGGCCTGCAGCCCGGCGCGGTCCGCGACTTCACGCCCAAGCAGGGCACCACGTGCTGCGAAGGCACGGGCCTCGAATCGGCCACGAAGTACCAGGATTCCGTCTACTTCACCGCCGACGACGGCAGCGCGCTCTACGTCAACCTCTACATTCCGTCGACGCTCCGCTGGGCCGGGAAGAACCTCACGGTCACGCAGAAAACCTCCTACCCCTTCGAACAGCGGACAACGCTGCAGATCGCAGGATCCGGGCAGTTCGAGCTCCGGCTGCGCGTTCCGGCCTGGGCCACGGCCGGCTTCACGGTCCGGGTCAACGGTGCTCCTGTTGATGCGGCGGCCACGCCCGGCACCTACCTGAGCATTGATCGGGCCTGGAAGAGCGGGGACACCGTGGACGTGGACATGCCGTTCACCCTCCGCGCTGAGCGGGCCCTGGACGATCCTTCTGTGCAGACCCTCATGTATGGGCCCGTTCATCTCGTGGCCCGTGACGCCCGCACCACGCTGCTGCCGTTCAGCCTGTACGGAGCAGCCGCGCTCAGCGGCGACCTCGCGCCGGCGCTCCAGCCTGTGGCGGGCAAGCCCCTGCACTCCATGCTGGCAGGAGTGGAGTTGGCACCGTTCCTCGAAGGAACCGAGGACGCCTTCCACTCGTATTTCCGGCGCGCCGAGGCGTCCGTGGTGTTCGGCGGAGTGGACTCCGGAGTGGCCAACCCCGCGGGGGCAGACAAGTCCACGCTCCTGGACGACGTCTGGCAGTCGGCGCCGTTTGCCAACAAACCGGAGCTTCTCCGGCGCGTCACCCGGGTGGCGGACGCCTGGGTTGCCGACGGCTCCCTCACCCGCCCGGACGCGGACCGCATCTACAAGGCGGCCCAGCGGGCGGCATTCGGCAGCCCCGAGGGCGAGATCGCAGACCTTCAGGAGATTGCAGACGCGGCGCTGGCAGCCGGCAGGATCACAACTGAAACCTCCGGCATGCTCGGCGCCCGGCTGAAATCGGCCAGCAAGGCGCTCGCCCAGAAGACCACGGCCAAGGCCGTGCACTATCTCGAGCAGTACATCGACGGCGCCACCCGCAACATTCCTGACCAGGCCCTGCAGGGCCTCCTGGTCAGCGGCGGTCAGGCGCTCATCGTCCGCCTGACCGCCTGAGCCGGCCAGTCCGACGTCGTCCGTTCCGACAGCTTCCACCCTCACCATTCCAAGCAGCGGCCTTGGGCCGCCCGAACGAAAGTGTCTCAATGCTCCCAACACACTCACGGGCCCGCACAGGCCCGGCACTGATCACCGCTGCGGTCCTGGCGCTCGGGGGGCTGGCCGCCGCGGCTCCGGCCCACGCGGCCGTCGACGACGGCCTTGTCCTTAAATACAACCTGACGGAAGCCGCCGGGACGGTGGCGGAGGACAGCTCCGGCAACGGCCGCAACGGCGTCATCAGCGGTGACGCCACCTCGCTGGGCAGCGAAGGGCTGCAGCTCGGCGGGACAAGCGGCCACGTACGCCTTCCGAACGACGTCATGCGCGGGCTTGATTCCATCACCGTCTCCACCGACGTGAAGATCGCCGCCGACCAGGGCGCCCCTTACTTCATCTGGGGGCTGGGCAACACCACCAACGGCACCGGCAACGGCTACCTCTTCACTACCGGCAACGCGTACCGGACCTCCATCGCCACCGGCAACTGGTCGACCGAACAGACCCTTAGCGCCAACCGGGACCTGGCCCGCGGCGCCTGGAAGACCATCACCTACACGCTCAGCGGCGGCACTGCCGTCCTCTACGAGGACGGCACCGAGGTCGCCCGGAAGACAGGCGTCACCATCACGCCCGGAAGCATTGGGGGAGGAACGACGACGGCGAACTACCTTGGGCGGTCCGTCTACACCGGCGACAAGTACCTCAAGGGCCAGGTCCGCGACTTCCGCATCTACAACCGGGCCCTCTCGGCCGACGAGGTGCGCGAGCTCGGGTATGTTTCGCCGGAGCAGCGGGTTGCCCTCGATCTGCAGGACCTGTCCCTGGGGGACACCACCGCAGTGACCGCCAACCTTAAGTTGCCTGCCACCGGGCCCAACGGCTCGGCCTACACCTGGTCCTCCTCGGATCCGGCCAGGGTCTCCGCCCAGGGCGCGGTCACCCGTCCGGTTAACGGAGCCGGCGATGCCACCGTGACCCTGACCGCCACGGCCACCTCGGGCGAGGCGTCGGCGTCGAAAGCCTTCGACGTCACGGTGCCGGAGGATATCAGCGACGGCCAGAAGGTCACCGAGGCCGCCGCAGCCCTCAACGTGTGGGACGCGGACGCGATCCGCGGGAACATCACCCTTCCCGCAGCGGGCCTGTACGGAACCAAAGTGGCATGGGAGTCGAGCGAACTGTCCGTCATCACTGCCACCGGCGAGGTGACGCGGCCGGCGTACGGCAGTGCCCCGGCGAAGCTCAACCTGCACGCCACCGTGTCCTTGGGTAAGACCAAGGTAAGGAAGAAGTTCCGGGTGACGGTGCTGCCGCTGCCCAAGGCGGAAGCCAAGGAAGGCTACGCGTTCGCGTACTTCACCGGCAACGACCTCGCCGGCGAGAACATCTACATGGCGGCGAGCCGCGGCAACGACGCACTCAAGTGGGACGAACTGAACGGCGGGAAGCCGGTCCTCAAGTCCGGCCTGGGCACCAAGGGCCTGCGCGATCCGTTCATCATCCGCTCCCCGGAAGGCGACAAGTTCTACATGATCGCCACCGACCTCTCCATCGGCAGCGGCACCAGCTGGGACTCCTCCCAACGCCAGGGCAGCCAGTACATCGAGGTCTGGGAATCGACCGACCTGGTGAACTGGTCCGGCCAGCGGCACGTGAAGGTCTCGCCGGACACCGCGGGCAACACCTGGGCGCCGGAAGCCCACTATGACGAGAAAATTGGTGCTTATGTCGTGTACTGGGCCTCCAAGCTCTACGCCGAGAATGACCCCAACCACACCGGCGGCACCTACAACAAGATGATGTACTCCACCACCCGGGACTTCCGGAGCTTCACCGAGGCCAAGGTATGGAATGACCCGGGCAACTCGGTCATCGATTCCACGGTCATCAAGGAGGGCGACTCCTACTACCGGTTCACCAAGGACGAGGGGCAGGTTTCGGGCTGCCTGGACATCATGCAGGAAAAGTCGAGCGACCTGCTGGCGGTCGACCTGCCCGCCACGAACCCGCGCAACTGGACGCTGATGGGTAACTGCATCGGCAAGAAGGCAGGAACGGGAGGCGTGGAAGGGCCCACGGTCTTCAAGTCGAACACCGAGCAGAAGTACTACCTGTTCGTCGACGAGTTCGGCGGCCGCGGCTACATCCCGCTGGAAAGCACCAGCCTGGAAAACCCCAACTGGAAGCTTTCCACCAACTACGAGCTGCCCCGGGCACCGCGCCACGGCACGGTCCTTCCCGTCACCAAGACGGAGCTGGAGCGGCTGCACGGACAGGTGTGAATCTAGCTCGCTGAATCACTGAGCAAGGGCTCCGCCGGAACCGGCGGAGCCCTTGCTGGACGTTTTATCGCTTGCCGTACTTCTTGTGGACTGCCTGCTTGCTGACGCCGAGCGCGTGCGCGATCGCCTCCCAGGGCAAGCCTGCCGCGCGTGCCCGCCGAACCAGGGCCGCTTCTGCCCGGCCGACTTCCCTATGCAGCTCGGCAACGGCCTGCAGGCCATTCACCGGATTGTCGCCGTCCATTGATCCCAGCAAGGTTTTCAATCGGTCCACCTCCACGGCGTCAACGTTAGTTGACGGCCCGCCCCGCGTCAACGAAAGTTGACGCGGTTCCTTTGGATGGTCCGGCCCGCTTGTCGAATCATCAACCGGTTGACCAATGGGGATTAAGGGGTTGGGAACACGATCCGAGGCCGGGCCTAGAATCCTTCTATTGATTCTGCCCGCTCCCATACCTTGGAGTTTCTATGATCCGGAAGGCTGTTGCCGGAGACGCTGCCGCCCTTGCTGACTTGGCGGCGGCGACTTTCCCGCTCGCGTGCCCGCCGGGCTCCTCACCTGAGGACATCCGGCTACACCTCAAGCGGACGCTCAGCGAGGACAGATTCGCGGAGTACCTCGCCGACAGCAAGATCGCCATCCTGGTGCTTGAGCAGGGGAGCCGGTTTGACGGGTACACGCTACTCGTCGACCGGCAGTCAACGGATCCCGATGTGCTCCGCGCTTTGGGGTCACACCGTTCCGTCGAGCTGAGCAAGTGCTACGTGCACCCGGACCACCACGGGCGCGGCGCGGCCTCCACGCTCATGCGGGCCTCCTTGGACTGGGCCGCAGACCAGGGGGCGGCAAGCGTCTGGCTGGGGGTCAACAGCCAGAACGCCAAGGCTATCCGCTTCTATGAGAAGTCAGGCTTCACCAAGCTCGGGACGAAGTCATTCACCCTGGGCGACTCGGTGGAGAGCGACTTTATTCTGGAGTGCGCCCTCCCGGCGAAGTGCTGACCAGGCCGCTTCCAAGGCGCGTCCGCCTCCGCGGCAAGGAGGCGAGCAGCTGCTGCCGCAAGGACAGCTTGCTGCTCCGGACCACCACTATCACCGCGAGCAATCCGGTCAGCAGCACGACGGCTCCGCCCGCGGCCACTGACCAGCGGGGGCCGAAGGTGCTGCCGATCCAGCCCATAAGCGGTGCCCCCAAAGCAGTCCCGCCCTGCAGCGTGGCCAGATACAGGGCAAGCACGCGGCCCCGGAAGTGCGGCTCCACGGAGAGCTGGATGCTCGTATTGCAGCTGTTCAGGAAGGTTATTGATGCGAGTCCCACCGGAACCAGGATGGCGGCGTACAGCCAGAACGACGGCGAGACGCTCCCCAACAGCGTGAAGAGGCCCAGGCCCAGCGCTCCGCCGAGCAGGAACCGCAGCCGGGGGCGGGACCTGCGGGCTGCAAGTAGCGCTCCGGCCAGTGTTCCGACGGCCATGATGGAGCCCAGCAGTCCGAATTCACCGGGCCCCATGCCGAATTCCGCCGTGGACATCAGCGCGTTGGTGATGGGGAAATTCATGCCGAAGGCCCCCAGCACGCCCACCAGCACGAGGATCAGCACCAGGTCCGGGCGCTGGCGCACATAGCCGAGTCCCTCGGCCACCTGGTGCTTGCCGCGGACTGCCGATGCGGTGGTGGGGGCCGGCCCTGCTGCGCGGATCCGGGCCAGCGAGATCAGGACAGCGGCGAAGCTGGCGGCGTTGAGCAGGAAAACGGGGCCGGTGCCGACCCAGGCGATGAGCACGCCCGCGATCGCAGGTCCCGTGAGCCGGGCGGTGTTAAAGGAAGCGGAGTTGAGGGACACGGCATTGGCGATGTGGTCCTGTCCCACGAGTTCGGAGACGAAGGCCTGGCGTGCCGGCCCGTCGATGGCGCTGGCCAGCCCGAGGCAGAGGGCAGCTGCATACACCTGCCACAGCTGCGCCGCGCCGGTAACCACCAGGAGCCCGACGGCCAGGCCACACAGGCCCATTGCGGACTGCGTCCACAGCAGGATCACGCGTTTCCGGTGCCGGTCCGCGAGTACTCCTGCGTACGGGCCAAGCAGAAGCATCGGGAGGAACTGCAGGGCCGTGGTGATGCCGACGGCCGTGCCGGAATGGTCCGTGAGGATCGTCAGCACCAGCCAGTCCTGGGCGACCCTCTGCATCCAGGTGCCGATATTGGAGACAAGGGCACCGCCGGCCCACAGCCGGTAGTTGGGATTCTGCAATGCCCGGAAAGTGGCGCTCATCGGCCGCTCATCTCCTGCATGATGTGTGCTGCGCGGCTCAGGGTCTGCCGGTCCTCGGGACTGAGTCCGGCGACTCGTTGAGCCAGCCACGCGGTCCGCTGGCCACGCGCCTCCTCCAGGACGTCTACACCGGCGGGGGTGATGCCCACCCGGATCTGGCGGCCGTCCTCCGGATGCGCTGACCGGGACACGAAGCCCAGCTCCGCGAGGGCGTTCACGATCCGGGTCATCGACGGCGCCTGCACGTGTTCCCGTTCCGCAAGTTCCCTGGGTGTTCGCGGGCCGTCGCTGTGGAGCTGTGCGAGCACCGTGTACTGGCCCGGGGTGATGATGTCGCCGGTTGCCTCGACACGAAGCCGGCGGGAGGTCCGCATTACGGCCGTCCGGAGGTCGATCGCCAGGATATCCGGCCTGATGGATTGAGGGGTTTCTTGGTGTGCCGCTTCCGTCGCAGGCATTGAGGAAGTACGCCTCCTGTTGGTTGAGGGAATAGTTAGCAAAGCTAATTAGCTCCTCTAATCATTATTCACCGAGCGTCCCTGCGCGGCAACCAATGCCTGGGTGAATGTGACCTATTTCCCCTTCGGGGCCGCCGTGCTTGCGCGAATCACGAGTTCGGTGGGCACCAGGGTGACGCCGGGCTCAGTGGTGTTGGTGCGGATCTGCTGGAGGACATTGTCGACGCACTGGTTGCCGACGTCGGCGAAGTTCTGATGCACCGTGGTCAGCGGGGGAGCGTAGGAGGAGGCTTCGGGGACGTCGTCGAAGCCGACCAGACTGATGTCTTCAGGTACTGATATTCCTTTTTCCCGGAACGCCCGCAGCAGGCCGAGGGCCATGTGGTCGTTGGCGGCGAAAACGGCGGTGCAGCCCGGTTCGTCAGCGATTCGGAGCCCGGCCGTGTAGCCGGAGTCCGCTGACCAGTCGCCGCGGAGCACCGGCGGGACCGCTCTGCCCGCGGCGGTGAGGGTGGTGCGCCACGCGGCGGCGCGGCGTTCGCTGGCGAACGACTCCTCGGGGCCCGCGACGTGCCACACCGTCTCGTGGCCGAGATCCAGGAGATGTTTGACGGCCTTGCGGGCGCCGTCGGCCTGGTCGGTGTCCACAACGCTGTACTGTTCGCCGGCGTCGGAGTCGACGACGACGACCTTCACTCCCGGAGGCAGTGTCACTGTCGCTGCGTCGAGGAGGTGGACCTCCATGATGGCGATTACTGCGTCGACGGCGAGTTCGCCCATCCGGGAAAATGCACCCTGGATCCCGGCCTGCGTGGGTGCCGTGACGGGGATCAGTGTGATGGCGAAGTCCTGCCGGGCCGCGTGCAGCGCGATGGCCTCCAGGGTGCGCATGTTCCCCAGCGAGGACAGCGAGAACGTGATCACCCCTATGGTCCGGAAGCTCCCGCGCTTGAGCGCCCGTGCGGCGCTGTTCGGGCGGTAGCCCAACTCATTCATGGCCGCGATGACTTGGCGCCGCGTGCTTTCGATGACGTCCGGACTCCCGTTGGACACGCGGGACACCGTCTGGGAGGAGACTCCGGCGAGCTTGGCGACGTCGGCCATGGACACCTGCTGCTTTCGCTGCAGCGCGGCGCCAGCCGCGCGCTGTGCAGGGGACAAATCGTTGATCGGGGGTTGACCGGGCTCGTGCTCCATGTCACCATCGTACCAATCATGTTTGCGCAAACATTCACAAAACCGCACATCTTATGTTTACGTAAACACAACACGATCTGTCACCCGCCAGGTGACGCAGCCCTACAGAGGACCCTTCATGACAATGACGTCCCCGCAAGTCGCCGCGCCAGCCGGAGCGTCCGCTCCGGCAGGCCCACCACGTCGCCGCGCCAGCCGCCGCTCCTGGGCCGGCTGGTGGTTCATCGGCCCGTTCATGGCGGTGTTCGCCCTGGTTTTCCTGGCTCCGATCGCCTACTCCATCTACCTGAGCGTCTTCCGCAACCAGCTCATCGGGGGTACGGCGTTCGTGGGCCTGGACAACTACGCCCGGGCTTTGGGGGACGCGCAGTTCTGGTCCGCGCTGGGGCGGGTTTCGCTGTTCCTGGCAGTCCAGGTGCCGGTCATGCTGTTCATCGCCCTCGTTGTGGCCCTCGCCCTGGACAGCGGCAGGCTCTACGGAAGGTCGTTCTTCCGGATCTCGATCTTCCTGCCCTATGCCGTGCCGGCCGTCGTCGCCACACTCATGTGGGGCTTTATGTATGGCACCCGTTTCGGTCTGGTGGGAAACATCAACCAGGCCTTCGGCCTCGACCTGCCCAGCCCGCTCTCCCCGGAACTGGTGCTGGCCTCCATCGGAAACATCGTCACGTGGGAGTTCATCGGCTACAACATGCTGATCTTCTACTCGGCGCTGACCGTCATCCCCAAGTCGCTCTATGAGGCCGCCGAGATCGACGGCGCCGGCCAGTTGAGGGTCATCACCGCCATCAAACTGCCGGCCATCCGCGGGGCCGTCGTGGTGGCCAGCATCTTCTCCGTGATCGGCAGCTTCCAGCTCTTCAACGAGCCCAGCATCCTCAAGAGCCTCTCACCCAACACGATCTCGACGTACTTCACGCCCAACCTGTACGCCTTCTCCCTGTCGTTCTCCGGGCAGCAGTACAACTACTCCGCCACGGTGGCGATCATCATGGGACTGATCACCATGGCCATTGCCTCTGCCGTCCAGGTCCGCGGCATGCGAAAGGAGCGCTGACCATGAGCGTTCAGACAGCCGTCCGGCCCGGCAGTGCCTCCGAAGGCAGGGGCGCGTCCTCGCCGGCAAGATTCCGGACCCCGCGGCTGCGGTCTCCACGCACAGCCGGATCCGGGCGCTCCCGCCGGAGCGTGGCACTGACACTCCTGATGGGCCTTGTCCTGCTCTACAGCCTGGCCCCGCTGTTCTGGCTGCTGGTCAACGCCACCAAAACCCAGGACGGCCTCCTCAACTCCTTTGGCCTGTGGTTCGACGGCGATTTTGCCCTCTGGGACAACATCGCCCGGACAGCAACTTACGACGGCGGGATCTTCCTTCGCTGGTTCGCCAACACGGTCCTCTACGTCGTGCTCGGCGCCGGCGGTGCCACTTTCCTGGCCGTCCTCGGCGGCTACGCGCTGGCCAAGTTCGAGTTCCCCGGCCGGAAGGCCGTGTTCGCCGTCGTCATCGGCGCGGTTGCCGTCCCCGGCACGGCCCTCGCGGTCCCCACGTTCCTCATGTTCAGCCAGATGGGGCTCACCAACACCCCCTGGGCCGTGATCATCCCCTCTCTCATCTCGCCCTTCGGCCTCTACCTCATGTGGACCTTCGCTTCCGAAGCCATTCCCACCGAGATCATGGAGTCCGCCCGGATCGACGGCGCCAGCGAGGTACGCACGTTCTTCCAGGTCTGCCTGCCGCTGCTGACCCCGGGCATTGTCACCGTGCTGCTCTTCACCATGGTGGCCACCTGGAACAACTACTTCCTGCCGCTGATCATGCTGAAGAACCCGGACTGGTATCCCCTCACCCTGGGCCTGAACGCCTGGAACGCGCAGGCAGGCACGGCCGGCGGGGAAGCCATCTTCAACCTGGTGATCACCGGCTCCCTGCTCACCATCCTCCCGCTGATCGCAGCGTTCCTGCTGCTCCAGCGCTACTGGCAGTCCGGCCTCTCGGCCGGAAGCGTCAAAGAATAACACCCGTCCCTCACCGACAACGCAGTTAGAAGGAAGACATGATCAAGACCCTGACCCGCCGCGGCCTGTTGCAGAGCTCCGCCGTCGCCGCCGCACTCGCCCTGGGGCTCACCGCCTGCGGAGCCGGCAGCAACGCGGCGCCGCAGCAAACGGTCAACAGCGACGCCGTCGAAGCCGCCCTCCAGAAGGGCGGCAAGCTGACGGTCTGGGCCTGGGACCAGTCGCTGAAGAAGGTTGCCAAGGGCTTCGAGGCCAAATACCCGAACGTGAAGGTCAACCTGGTCAACGCAGGCACCGGCAACGACCAGTACACCGCGCTGCAGAACGCGATCTCCGCCGGCTCCGGCGTGCCCGACGTCGCGCAGATCGAGTACTACGCCCTTCCGCAGTTCGCGCTCAGCAAGTCACTGGCTGACCTCGGCCAGTTCGGCGCCGCGGACCTCGACGGCACCTTCACGGCCGGTCCGTGGTCTTCGGTGAAGGCGCAAGGTGGAGTCTACGGCCTACCCATGGACTCCGGCCCCATGGCCCTCTTCTACAACAAGGAACTGTTCGACAAATACGGCATCGCGGTGCCCACCACCTGGGACGAGTTCCTCGAGGCCGGCCGCGCGCTCAAGAAGGCCAACCCCAAGGCCTACATCGCCAACGACACCGGCGACGCGGGGTTCACCACCAGCATGATCTGGCAGGCCGGCGGCAAGCCCTACCAGGTGGACGGCACCAACGTCGGCGTGAACTTCTCGGACGAGGGGTCCACCAAGTTCGCCGAAACCTGGCAAAAGCTCATCGACGAGGACCTCCTGGCCCCCATCAGCTCCTGGAGCGACGAGTGGTACAAGGGCCTCGGAAACGGAACCATCGCCACCCTGTCCACCGGCGCCTGGATGCCCGGAAACCTCGTCTCCGGCGTTGCCGACGGTGCCGGTAAATGGCGTGTTGCCCCTCTGCCGCAGTGGGAAAAGGGTGCCAACAGCAGCGCCGAAAACGGCGGAAGCTCCCTCGCCATCCCCGCCGCCAGCAGCCAGGCAGCGCTGGCGTACGGCTTCCTGAAGTACTCCAACGTGGAGGAAGGCATTCAAACCCGGATCGCCGGCGGGGCGTTCCCCGCCACCTCAAAGGACCTCGCGTCCGAGAAATTCCAGAACACGGAGTTCAAGTACTTCGGCGGCCAGAAAGCCAACCAGATCTTCGCCGAATCGGCAAAAAACGTTCCCGCCGGCTGGTCCTACCTGCCCTTCCAGGTCTACGCCAACAGCATCTTCAACGACACCGTCGGCCAGGCCTACGTCTCCGGTACCAAGCTCAAGGACGGCCTCACGGCCTGGCAGAAAGCCTCGGTCAAGTACGGCACCGAACAGGGCTTCACGGTCAAGGAATAACAGCCCGCACGTAACCCGCCCCACTTCGGCGGACGCGCCCGCCTGCCCGGCGCGTCCGCCGCCCCCCAAGCGCGCGCCATCCAAGCGCGCCCAAATTAGGAGATCCATGCCCCTCACCACCAACCACCGCTGGCTGCGCTGGCCGTCTCCGGACACCCGGCGGCTGGCCTTCGGCGCCGACTACAATCCGGAGCAGTGGCCGCGCGAGGTCTGGGCGGAGGACGTGCGGCTCATGCAGGAAGCCGGCGTCAACGTTGTTTCCCTGGCGATCTTCTCGTGGGCCCGCATCCAGCCAGCCCGGGATAAATGGGACTTTTCCTGGCTCGACGACGTCATCGGCCTGCTCCACGCCAACGGCATTGCCGTGGACCTCGCAACCGCCACGGCATCCCCGCCACCGTGGCTGGCGGCCGAACACCCGGAAATACTTCCTGTCACCCAAAACGGCGAAACCCTCTGGCCGGGCGGCCGGCAGCACTGGCGGCCCACGTCGCCGGTGTTCCGGGAGCACGCACTGACGCTCGTGCGCACCATGGCCGAGCGCTACAAGGACCACCCCGCCGTCTGCGCCTGGCACGTTTCCAACGAACTCGGCTGCCACAACATCTATGACTATTCCGACGACGCCGCGGCCGCCTTCCGCCGCTGGCTCCAGGACCGCTACGGCACCCTTGAGGAACTGAACACCGCCTGGGGGACCGACTTCTGGTCCCAGCGCTACGCGGACTGGAACCACATCTTCCCTCCGCGGAAGGCAGCCTCCTACCCGAACCCCACGCAGCAGCTGGACTTCAAGCGCTTCTCCTCGGACTCGCTGCGGGACTACCTCCGCGCCGAACGCGACATCCTCAACAGCATCACCCCGGACGTCCCCGTCACCACCAATTTCATGGTGATGGGGGAGACCAAGGGGATGGACTACGCTGCCTGGGCCGCCGACGTCGACTTCGTCTCCAACGACCACTATGTGGTCCCGGGCCTGCAGGACCATGACGAGCTGTCCTTCTCCGCGAACCTGACCGGCAACATTGCCGGCGGCAACCCCTGGTTCCTCATGGAGCACTCCACCAGCGCCGTCAACTGGCAGCCAGTGAACATGCCCAAGAAGCCTGGGGCCCTCGCCCGGGACTCGCTCACCCACGTGGCCCACGGGGCGGACGCGGTCTGCTTTTTCCAATGGCGGCAGTCGCGGGCAGGGGCGGAGAAATACCACTCCGCCATGATTTCGCACGCCGGCAGCAACAGCAGGCTCTTCCGCGACGTCACCGCCCTGGGGCGGACACTGCGCGAACTCTCCGTCATCACGGGCAGCCGGCGTGTACCGGCACGGGCCGCGGTCCTCTTCGACTGGGATTCCTGGTGGGCCAGCGAGCTGGACTCCCATCCGAGCGACCGTCTCCGCTACCGTCAGGAGGCGCTCGACTGGTACTCGGCGTTCCTGGCCAGCGGCATCCGCGCCGATGTCCTCCCCGCGGCGGCCTCCCTCGACGGCTACCAGCTGGTCATCGCACCCGTCCTGCACGTGGTGCCGGCGGAGCTGCGCTCCCGCCTGACCGCTTTCGTCGAAGCGGGCGGGCACCTCGTGACCACGTACTTCTCCGGCGTCGTGGACGAGAACGACCATGTGTGGCTCGGCGGGTATCCGGGCGCCCTCAGCGATCTGCTGGGGATCCGGGTGGAAGAGTTCGGGCCTCTGGCCCCCGGGGAGGAGGCCACGCTCGACGACGGGTCAACCGGCACGCTGTGGGCGGACTCCGTCGCCACCACCTCCGGGGACACGGCCGTCCTGCGCCGGTTCACGTCCGGTGACCACGCCGGCGAACCGGCGGTAACCCGGCGCAGCGTGGGCACCGGATCTGCCGGCTACGTGGCGACGCGCCTCGGACCCGACGGCCTGGTCCCGGTCCTGCAGGAATTCGCCGGCCTGGCCGGCGTCGAGTCTGAACTGCCCGCGGAACTGTGTGGCGCCGTCGAACTCGCCGTCCGCGATGGGGAGGACGGACGCTTCCTTTTCCTGATCAACCGCACCGACCAGGCCGTGGACATCTCGGCTGTGCCTGGATCCGTCCTTGCGGGCACAGGCCCGGCCGAAGGCACCGCCAAGCTCGCAGCCCGCGGCGTGGCGGTCCTCCAGGCCTCCAGATAAAACCCCACACAAAGCAGCAGTCCCCAGAGATCAGCAGCATCACCGCACCGAAGGGAATTCAATGACGAACAGATCCAGACGGCCCTGGGCCGTGACCGCCGCCGGAGTCACCGCGGCGGTCTTCTCCGCAGGGCTCGTGGCCGGACCCGCGCTCGCCGCGGCGTCGCCGGTCAGGGCAGCCGATCAACCCGTGCCGGCCGGAGCCGTGACCGTACGGCCGGACCCGTCCTACCAGGGCGACGCCTTCGAAGGGTGGGGCACCAGCCTGGCCTGGTTCGCCAATGCCACCGGCGGCTACCCGGAGGAG
Organism: Arthrobacter sp. 05T423; assembly: GCF_056396245.1. NCBI lineage: Bacteria > Bacillati > Actinomycetota > Actinomycetes > Micrococcales > Micrococcaceae > Arthrobacter > Arthrobacter sp. 05T423. Next base: position 86,018 of record NZ_JBFTLC010000011.1, on the reverse strand, counting down.
ATCCGCGGCAGGCTCGCCGACATGGTTTTCGGCGACGACGGGCTGAACCTCAACATCGCCCGTTACAACATCGGCGGCGGAAACGCCCCCAATGTGAGGGACTACCTCCGGCCAGGTGGCGCCGTGGAGGGCTGGTGGAAGGCGCCCGCCGGCACCACCCGGGAGGACAAGGACTGGTGGGACCCGAAGAACCCGGGGGACTGGAACCTCGACGCCGACCAGACGCAGCGCTGGTGGGTGGACCGGATCAAGAACGACGTCACGCACTGGGAGGCCTTCAGCAACTCCCCGCCATGGTTCCAGACCGTCAGCGGGTACGTCTCGGGCGGCTTCAACTCCTCGCAGGACCAGCTGCGGACCGAGAGTGTCGATGACTTCTCCGCTTACCTGGTGGGCGTCGTCAAGGAGCTGGAAAAGTCCCACGGCATCAAGATCGACACACTCGATCCCCTGAACGAACCGAACACGCCCTACTGGGGGACCAGCCTGAATTCGGCGGGCCAGCCGGTCGGCGGCCGGCAGGAAGGCGCCCACATAGGCCCCGAACTGCAGCAGAAAGTAGTCCAGTCGCTGGCCAAGGCCCTGGCCAGCGCGGACACCGGCGCCGTCATCAGTGCCATGGATGAGACCAACCCCTCCACCTTCGCCAGCAACTGGAACAGCTACTCCGCCGAGGCCAAGGCGAACGTCGGGCAGCTCAACGTCCACACCTACGGGACCGGACAGCGGACGGCCGTCCGGGACATCGCCAAAGGCGAGGACAAGCCGCTCTGGATGAGCGAAACCGGCGGCTCCTGGCTGGACGGGCAGAACTTCACGAGCATGCAGCCCGGCCTTGGACTGGCCCAGCACATGGTTGACGACCTCCGCGAGCTCGAACCCAAGGCATGGGTGTTCTGGCAGCCCGTTGAGGACTACAACAACATGAAACCCGGCGGCGAAAGCGCCATCGGCTCCAACTGGGGCGAGATCCAGCTGCCCTTCAACTGCACCTCGGCGGACACCCTCCAAAGCTGCCCGATCTACACGAACACCAAGTTCAACACCGCGCGGAACTTCACGCACTACATCAAGCCCGGCGACCGCCTGGTCAAGGTGGACGACGCCAACAGCGCGGCCGCCGTCTCCGGCTCCGGAGCCACGGTGGTGCACGTGAACGACAGCAAGCAGCAGCGCCAGGTGGCCCTGGATCTCTCCGGCTTCGGAGCCGTCCGGGGGAACGCCACCGTGACGCCGGTGACCAGCGACGCGTCCGGCGCGCTGGTGAAGGGCGAGCTGGTCGCCGTCGGAAAGGACCGCACGGCGGTCCTCACGGTGCCGGCTGAGTCGGTCACGACGTTCCTCGTCGATGGGGTGCACGGCGTGGCCAAGGACGCCGCCCTCGTCCAGGCGGACCACGTCTACAGCCTCCAGGGCGTCGAAAGCAGCAAGTCCCTTAGCCAGGGAACCGGCAGCGCCGCCGTCATCCGTTCCGGCGCGGGCGCAGGCCAGCAGTGGACCATCCGCCGCCTCAGCGGCGAGAACAGCAGCCGGGCCCGCTACGCAATTGAAACGGCCGACGGCGGGCGGCAGCTCTCCGTCGTCGACGGAACGCCCCAGCTGGCGCCGGCAGAGGCAACGCCGGCCGCTGCCGCGCAGTGGACCATGTCCACCACCGGCGACGGCACGTACACGTTCGTCAACGCGGCAACCGGCCGGCTCCTCGAGGTGGGCGGGCACGCCACCGCGGACGGGTCGCCGGTGACACTGTGGACCGCCAACTCCGGTGAAAACCAGCGCTGGCGGGTCATCGATGAAACTGTCCAGGGGTTCCGGAGCGCCTCGGCCTTTACCGTTCCAGGAACCGCTCCGCAGTTGCCGGCCACGGTGGTCCCCGTCTACCGCGACGGCGCCCGCGGCGAACTGCCGGTGACCTGGACGATGCCGCCGGACAGCCGGTGGAGCAAGCCGGGAACCGTGGATGTGCGCGGCACGGCGACGGACGTCCTGGGCGTTGTGCATCCGGTGACAGCCAAAGTCGCCGTAGACACCCTGGTGGCCACACTTCCGGCGCGGGCCAAGACCTATGCCGGCGGAACGCCCGTGCTGCCTGCCACCGTGACGGCCGTGACTGCCGGCGGCAGCAAGGTGGAGCGGCCGGTTGCCTGGGACGCCGCCGGACCGTTAACCCGCATTGGCGTGGCCACGGTCGCGGGCACCGCCGACGCCGCCGGCGGCCGGACGTTGCCGGCCACCGTGCGCGTGCAGGTGACGGCGGGAACGGCCGACAACGCGGCCGATGACCCGGGTACCACGTTCAGCGCCACCTTCACCGAGCCGGGCTACGGCACGGCCGGACTGGGCAACGGCATCCTGACGGACAAGGCCTGGTCCAACTGGAAGTCGGGCACCAAGAACAGCACGGACACCCTGTCTGTCTCCCTGGCGCAGCAGAAGACGGTGACCGGCGTGAAGGTCCACTTCTTCCGCGACGGATCCACCGACAGCTACGCCCAAAGCCTCCAGGTGCAGACCAAGGCGGCCGACGGCACGTGGAAGAACGCGGGCACAGCGGTCCAGGTTCCCGGCGGCAGCCCCGCCCCGGTGGTCACGGTTCCGGTTGCCAACGTGGACACCAAGGACGTGCGGGTGGTGCTCACCGCCCGGCCGAACACCCACATGACGGTCAGCGAAGTGCAGGTCTTGGCCTCGGCGCCCGGCCAGTCCTCCGACGCCGCCGCGGCCGGGATTTCCGTCAACGGCCAGCCGCTGGCGGGATTCGACCCGGAGGTGACCGCCTACCGGGCAGCTTCCCAGGGGCCGCGCCAGGAGGTCGCGGCCACTGCGGCAGACCCTTACGCGACTGTCACCGTTGAGCAGGCGGACTCGAAGTCGGGAACGGCTGTGGTTACGGTCCGGAGCGAAGACGGAAGCCAGACCCGGACGTATGGGGTCGTCGTCGGGCGGTAGCCGCCCGGCATTCCGGTAAAGCCGGCGTGACTGCAGGCACCGGGTGCGTCCCAACGGGCGCACCCGGTGCCTTCTGCCGTTAATCCGGCTTATGCCGTGAGGGCCGCCCCGAAGCCGGTGGGGTCGGCCAGGAACCGGGCGAATCCCAGTTCCGCCGCGCCAATCATCATCAGGTTGGACCCGAGCGCCGCGGGGTGCACCTTTACCTGGCCGGCGGGTCCGTCCATGGCCTGGGACAGCAGCAGGTCATCGAGGGTGGCCGGCGCGAGGGCGTAGAGCACCCCAAGGAAACCGTCGAGGATGATCACCTCCGGGTTGAAGGTGTTGACGGCATTGCGCAGCGCGATGGCCAGGAAGCCGAGCTGCCGGGATACTTCCTCCGCGACGCCGGGGCTGCCGGACGCGCGGAGGGCCTGTTCCAGCTGGGATGTGTCCCCGCCGCTGAGGCCGAGCAGTTCGAAGAGCCGGCCCTGGGACACCTCGGTTTCCAGGCAGCCGGTGGCACCGCAATGGCACCGTTCGCCGGAGGTCCGGACGAAGGTATGGCCCAGTTCCCCGGCGAAGCCGGACGCGCCGCGGAGCAGCATGCCGTTCGAAATGATCCCGCCGCCGACGCCGCTGGCCCCGCCGTTGAGGTACACGAGGTTGTCCCGCCCGGCGCCGGCACCGAAGATCAGCTCCGCCTCCGCTGCGAGCGAGGCATCGTTGGCGGCCTGGCAGGCGTAGCCGGTGGCCTCGCTGAGCATCCGGGCAACCGGCTCGTCCCGCCAGCCCAGATGGGGCGCATGGCGGACCGTCCCGTCGTCGGGGTTTACCAGGCCGGGCACCGCCACTCCGATGCCGGTGATCCGGTAGGAGTGGTCCAGCTCCGTGCGCATTCCCTCAATTACGACGGCGGCGATATTCACCGCTTCCCTTGCGCTGGGGATCCGTTCGGTGGCGAACCGGATCTTCTTCTGGACGATGCCGCCGAGGTTGACCAGCCCGATGGTGACAGCGTCGATCTCCGGGTAGACGGCGAGCGCCGCGATGGAAGGGCTCGGGCGCACCTCGGGGCTCGGCCGGCCCACCTGGGCCTCGCCCGTGGGTGCGGTCTCGTAGACCAGTCCGAGCGCGGCCAGCTGGCCGATCAGGGTCCCGACTGTTGACCTGTTGAGCCCGGTCCGTTTGGTCAGCTGCGCCCGGCTGAGGACACGGTGATGGTGGACCAAGGACGTGATCAGCGCCAGGTTGTTCCGCCGGGAGGGGTCAAGCTCGCTGGGCGGCGCGGTCGGGGCGGCCCGTTGGCGAGGGAAAGACATCATCGGAACAATATCAGCTGCCGAAAACCTTGGTGTCGAGGAAGTCGTTGCGGAACTTCCCCTCCGCATCCAAACGCCCGGCGAGGGCCTTGAAGTCGGCAAAGCGCGGGTAAAGCGGCGCGAGGCGGGAGGCATCGCCGTCGAACAGTTTGCCCCAGTGCGGACGCGCCCCGAACGGCGCCAGCTCGGCCTCGATCACGGGGAGCACGGCCTCGACGGCGGGCTGGTCCTGCCGCCACGTGAGGTGCAGGCCAATGCTGTCGGTTCCGTAGTTCGGGCTCAACCAGAGACTGTCCGCGGCCATAGTGCGGATTTCGGAGACCAGCAGCAGCGGAGTCACCAGGTGGGACAGCCGGCGCATGGCCTGGATGGCGTCCACGGCGTGCTCTCGGGGCACCAGGTACTCGCTCTGCAGCTCGTCGCCCTTGCTCGGAGTGAACTCCATCCGGAAGTGGGCCAGCCTGTCCGACCAGGGACCGGGCACACCCAACTGCTGCGTGCACGTGCTGCCGGAAACCCCGGCGATGGGATGCCGCGGTTCTTTGGCGGGGGTGCCGCCGAAGAAGCCTCCGCGTTCCGCTGCTGCTTCTGCCTCCGTCCGGGACTTCAGCCAGGCCTGGCCGATCCGGTCCCCGCTCCAGTCGGTGAACAGGCTGGTGCTGTACGCCGAGCAGGTGACGTCGTCGAAATTCTCCAGGACCTGGTCCCACGCAAGGTCCTCGAACACCGCCTGCGAGACCGGGAACGTCGGTTCGATGTCCAGGGTCAGGCTGCTGACGATGCCCAGGGCTCCGAGGTTCACCACCATGCCGTCAAAGTCGGGTTCCCCGCGGCGCGAGGTGAGGATAGCGCCGTCGGCGGTCACCAGCTCAAGGCACGCGACGGCGGTGGCCAGGTTGCCGTTGCGGTCGCCCGAGCCGTGGGTTGCGGTGGCGACGGCTCCGGCCACCGAGATGTGCGGGAGGGAAGCCAGGTTGTGCAGGGCATAGCCCTGTCGCTGGAGCTCTGCCGCCAGGGTCCCGTAGCGGGTGCCGCCGCTCACGGTGACGGTCATGTTTTCGGAATCCACGTCGATGGCGGGCGCGAGATGGCCGAGCGAGACCAGGGTGCCGGTGGTGTCGGCGATGCGGTTGAAGGAGTGCCGCGAACCGAGGGCACGCAGCTTGGTCGCGCCGGCGACGAGGTCCTGGAGCTCCGGCACCGTCGCCGGTTCCTGCACCTCGGCAGCTGAGTACCTGAGGTTGCCTGCCCAGTTGTACTCCTCCGTGTGCAGCTCAGTTCCTGCTTCGCTAACCATTGCCAGCCCTTCGTTTGGTGTTTTAGAGAACATAACACCGGATTGAGTGCCGGCGGTAGCGTATTTAGCGGTTCAACGCTTGGTGGTTTCATCCGGCAAACCATTGACAGCTCGCCAAAACCTAATATGTTTGTTTACGGAACAATTTCCGGATCTTTCCCGCGGGACAGGTCCCGCCAAACTAAACGGGAGTACTCAATGGCGATTCAGCCCACGCGTGATGACAAGTTTTCCTTCGGCCTGTGGACCATCGGCTGGGAGGCGCAGGACCAGTTCGGCTCCGCCACCCGGCCGCCGCTGGACACCGTGGAGGCAATCAACAGGCTTAGCGATCTTGGCGCCTACGGCATCACCTTCCACGACAACGACCTCTTCCCGTTCGGCTGCTCCGCGGCTGACCGGCAGCGGGAGATCGACCGCCTGACCGGTGCGCTGAAGTCCACCGGCATGGTGGTGCCCATGGTGACCACCAACCTGTTCAGCCACCCGGTTTTCAAGGACGGCGGATTCACCAGCAACGACCGGGGTGTGCGCCGCTTTGCCCTCCGCAAGGTCCTGGAGAACATCGACCTGGCCGCCGAGCTGGGCGCCGAGACGTTCGTGATGTGGGGCGGACGCGAAGGCAGCGAGTACGACGCCGCGAAGGACATCCGCGGGGCCCTCGAGCGCTACCGCGAGGCCGTTAACCTGCTGGGCGACTACGTGACGGACAAGGGCTACAACATCCGCTTCGCGATCGAGCCCAAGCCCAACGAACCGCGCGGCGACATCCTGCTGCCCACGCTGGGCCACGCCCTGGCGTTCATCGAGACCCTCGAGCGCCCGGAGCTGGTCGGAATCAACCCCGAGACCGGCCACGAGCAGATGGCCGGGCTGAACTTCACCCACGGCATCGCGCAGGCGCTGTACCAGGGCAAGCTTTTCCACATCGACCTCAACGGCCAGCGCAGCATCAAGTTCGACCAGGACCTGGTGTTCGGCCACGGCGATCTGCAGAACGCCTTTTCCCTGGTTGACCTGCTGGAGAACGGTGGTCCGCAGGGCGGCCGGGCCTACGACGGTCCGCGCCACTTCGACTACAAGCCCAGCCGGACCGAGGACATCAACGGTGTCTGGGATTCGGCGGCGGCCAACATGCAGACCTACCTGCTGCTCAAGGAGCGCGCCAAGGCCTTCCGTTCCGACCCCGAGGTGCAGGCTGCCCTGGAGGCGTCGCGGGTTTCCGAGATCAATGTGCCCACCCTGAACCCGGGCGAAGGCTACGAGCAGCTCCTCGCCGACCGCTCGTCCTACGAGGACTTCGACGCCGACGCCTACTTCGGCGGCAAGGGCTTCGGTTTCGTGAAGCTCCAGCAGCTCTTCATCGAGCATCTGCTCGGCGCCCGCTGATCCTGTGACGGCTGCTCCTATGTCAACGGCTGCTCCTATGTCATTGGTTGCCGGGGTCGATTCCTCGACCCAAAGCTGCAAGGTGGTGGTGCTGGATGCGGGCACCGGCGCACTGGTCCGGGAGGGCCGTGCCGGCCATCCGGACGGCACCGAGGTCCACCCGGACCACTGGTGGCGGGCGCTCTCCAAGGCCTTCGACGACGCCGGCGGGCTCGGCGGGGTCAGCGCGCTTTCCGTGGGGGGACAGCAGCACGGCATGGTGCTGCTGGACCGGGAGGGCAACGTGCTCCGGCCGGCCCTGCTCTGGAACGACACCCGCTCGGCAGAGTCGGCCGCGGCCCTCACTGACGAAGTGGGAGCGGAGGACTATGCGAAGCGGACAGGCCTGGTGCCGGTAGCGTCCTTCACGGTCACCAAGGTTCGCTGGGTCCGGGACCACGAGCCTGACATCGCCGGCCGGGTGGCCGCCGTCGCCCTGCCGCACGACTGGCTGACCTGGCGCCTGCGGGGCTACGGTCCCACCGGCGCCAGCCCGCTGGGACCCGATCTGGGGCAGCTCACCACCGACCGCTCCGACGCCAGCGGCACGGGCTACTGGAATCCCGCCACTGGTGCGTATGACCTGGAGCTGTTCAGGCTCGCTTTCGGCCGGAATGCTGTTGAAGCCGGGACGGATGCAAACGGAACCGGTGAAGCCGGCGCGGCCGGTGACACCGTCATCCTGCCGCGGGTTCTGGCCCCCGGCGCTTCGCCCGGCACCGTCCACGCTGAAATTGCGGGGCAGCCGATTTTGCTCGGGGCCGGTGCAGGGGACAACGCCGCAGCGGCACTGGGCCTGGGCGCGAGGGCGGGTGACGTCGTCGTGTCCGTGGGCACCAGCGGGACGGTATTCGCCGTGTCCGATGAGCACATCGGTGACCCCACCGGGACCGTGGCGGGCTTCGCCGATGCGAGCGGCCTGTTCCTGCCGATTGCCGTGACCCTCAACGCTGCCCGCGTGCTGACGTCGGTCGCTGGGCTGCTGGGTGTGGACTTCGACGAGTTGTCCCGGCTGGCGCTCGAAGCTGAACCGGGGGCGGGCGGCGTGGTGCTGGTGCCGTATTTCGAGGGGGAGCGGACGCCCAACCTGCCGCACGCCACGGCCAGCTTCTCCGGGCTGACCATCGCCTCGACCACGCGCAGCAATATTTCCCGGGCTGCCGTTGAAGGGATGCTGTGCGGGCTGGCCGGAGGACTGGCCGCCCTCCGGGGCCTGGGCCACCCCGCCGAGCGGCTTCTGCTGATCGGCGGCGCGGTGCAGAACCCTGCGGTCCAGCGGATCGCCGCCCAGGTCTTCGATCTGCCCGTGCTGGTTCCCAGCCCCGGCGAGTATGTGGCCCGGGGAGCTGCCGTGCAGGCGGCCTGGGCGCTGACGGGGGAGCGGCCGGCTTGGAACCTGGCGCTGGTCAGTACTCCCGATCCGGATTTCCGGCCCGCCATCGCGGAACAGTACAGGGCGGAGCAACGCAAAGTGGAGCAGACCTGGGTGCAATAACACCCAAGTAGGTAGCACTTCAGGGCGTTCTCAAGGCTGGGAACGCCCTGAGGTGCTACCCAGTTTCCGCGCGCCGGTGAATCAAAAAAAGTTTGTGAGTCCGCCTGAATCTGGTCCCGGATCGGCCTTTAATTCGTACCCCCTCCTCAGACTGTATTTATGGATGGAATTGGGAAATCGGAGCTGGCTTTGGCAGCGGTGCCGCACGGCGGCGTCCTGCAGGCTGCTGCGTTTCCTGACGGCGATTTCCACTTCCCTGACGCCCCGAATCCCGACGCCGATCCGTACTACGGGTTGCCGTACGACGACGATCTCGGCGTCGTCTATCCGGCATCGTTGCCGGAGGATCCATTTCCCGAGGTCCTGTTTGCGGACCGTTCTTTCGACGGGGACCTTTTTGACGACAGCCCTTTCGGCACCGGCACTTTTCACGGCGGCGCTGTTGACGGCGGCGGTCTCTCCGGCGCCGTTACCACTCGGCGCGTTGCGGCCGGTTCCAGCGTCCAGGACAGTGCAACAACGCCGAGGTGGTTTCTCCAGGCACCTGACCTCAGGGCTGACAGTGCGGGACTGATCAACCAGGTCCGCGCATATGAGAACGTCAAGTGCTGGGCCGCCGGGCAACAGGCGCGGCTGGCTGTGGCCGTCGAGGTGCGGCTCCGCCAGGAACAAACGGACCGTGGGAATTACGCGGACCGGAGGCTGTCGGCGGAGGACCTGGGCAAGGACCGCACAAAAGACCGCGACCTGGGTGCGGCTGAGCAGATCGGGCTGGCCCGGGGCGAGTCCCCGCACCGCGGCGGCCGGCTGCTCGGCATATCCAAAGCGCTGATGGAGATGCCGCACACCCTGGGCGCGCTGGATACCGGGCAGCTGAATGAAGAGCGCGTCATGCACGTGGTCAAGGAGACTGCCTGTTTGACCGTGGAAGATCGGACCGCCGTCGATGAGGAGTTGGCTGCGGATATGGGGACTTTCACCGGGGTCGGGACCCGCGGCGTCATCGCCGCGGTAAAGGCCGCCGCGATCCGGCGGGACCCGCGCTCCGTTATCCAGCGCGCGAGTCACGCCGCCTCGGAGCGGTCCGTGAGCCTGCGCCCGGCCCCCGACTGCATGACCTATTTCACCGCGCTCCTGCCCGCGCACCAGGGCGTCGCCGTGTACACAGCACTGACAAGGCGTGCCGAAGCCCTCCATTCCGCCGGCGACCCCCGCGCGCTAAATCAGGTTAAGGCCGACACGCTCGTCGAATGGACCACCGGCACCCCCTGCGGCATCACCGGGATAGACCTCAACCTTGTCATGACCGACCGCACCCTCCTCCAATGCGACAGCGAACCTGCTCGCCTCACCGGCTACGGCATCGTCCCCGGAGAGTGGGCCAGGGACCTCATCGCGCAGGGTGAAGAACAAGGAGAAGGACAGCCCTTGGCTCAGGGGCCTTGCTTGGCAGGGCGCCATGATTCCGGCTCGCCGGATCGCATTCACCCGGCGGCGGGCAGTTCAGCCGACGACCACAAGGACGCGGTAAAGGAACTCAAGATCTGGGTCCGGCGGCTCTACACCGCTCCGGGAACCGGCGACCTCGTCGCGATGGACTCCAAGCGGCGACTGTTCCCGGCCCCGCTGCGCCGCTTCATCCAAATCCGGGACGACACCTGCCGCACACCCTACTGCGACGCCCCGATCCGCCACCACGACCACATCATCCCCTGGCACAACGACGGCCCCACGTCACTGAGTAACGCCGCCGGACTATGCGAAGCCTGCAACCACACCAAGGAACTCCCCGGCTGGAAAGTAAAACCCCGGCCCGGACCGAGGCACACCATCGAAGTCACAACACCCACAGGCCACAAGTACCGCTCCATGGCGCCGCCGCTGCCGGGTACCAGGCTGCGGACCAGTGAACAGCCGGGAACCGGCGAAGCCGGAACCGGGCCGCCCGTAGCCAAACTGTAAAGCGGCGGCGGAAGTACCGCCGCCGCTGGGACCGGTCCAAGGGTGGAGTGAGCTCCTACGAGCTGACCTCGGCCACCTGCGCTGCCAGCGTCGTCAGTTCCACCGGCTCCGGACGGGCCGCCGTGCTCTTGATCTGCACTGCGGAACCCGTCCGGGCCGAAGCCAGCATGGACTCCATCACTTCGAGGACGTGGTAGGCCAACTGACCGCCGGCCCGCGGCTCGGAGCCCTGTGGTGTGGCGACGAGGTCCGCGATCCCGAAGCCACGCCCGGAGTCGACGTAGCCCGCCGAGACTGGCAGTGTCTGCCAGTCGTCGGCGCCGAGCGGGAATACCTGGACTTCGCCGTCGAAATGGTTTGGGTCGGGCACCGCCAGGGAACCGCGTTCCCCGTGGATTTCGATGTTGGGTGACTTGGACTTCACGGCGTCGAAGCTCATCAGCAGCGTGGACAGCGCACCGGAAGCGTGCACCAGCACCCCGGTGACATGTGAGTCCACAACCACCGGCACCGTCTCGCCAGCCCGCGGCCCGGATCCGATGGTCCGCTCGCTGCGGGTGTGGCTCGCAGCGCCGACCACGGAGACGACAGGACCCAGCAGCGTGACCAGCGCGCTCACATAGTACGGACCCATGTCCAGGAGGGGGCCGCCGCCGGGCTGGTAGTAGAAGTCCGGGTTCGGGTGCCAGCGCTCATGGCCGGGCGTCACCATGGTGGCCGTTGCGCTGATCGGCGCGCCGATCAGGCCGTCGTCGATCGCCTTGCGGGCCGTCTGGATCCCGGTGCCGAGCACTGTGTCAGGGGCGCAGCCGACGACGACGCCCGCCTCGCGTGCGGCCTCCAGCACCTGCCGGGCCTCGGCAGTGGTCGCCGCGAGCGGCTTCTCCCCGTAGACGCTCTTTCCGGCGGCGATTGCCTTGAGGGCGACATCGGCGTGGGCGGCAGGGATGGTCAGATTGAGGATGAGGTCGACGTCGTCCGCGGCCAGGAGGCCGTCCACGGAAAGCGCGCGGACGCCGTCGTAGTCGTCCGCAACGGCCTGCGCCCGGGCCGGATCCAGGTCGGCCACGGCTACCAGTTCGATCTGTTCAAGCCGGCGGAAGTTCGCGAGGTACTGGGCAATGATCGCGCCGCAGCCAATGATTCCTACTCTTGTGTGCTCTCCTGCGTCTAGCGACTTGCCCACAGCAGGCCCCTTTCGATGATGGTGCGGACGTTGGTGTCCTGGAGGATGTCGACGTGGTGGCCGGGGGTAGTGACGAAGATCCGGCCCTTGCCCCACTGGCGGGTCCAGATGGCCGGTGAGGTCACCTCGCGGTGCCAGGGGTCCCAGGCGCGGACCTTCTGGGTGGTGGTGGCCAGGACGTCGATGTAGTCGTCAGCCAGGACCCAGTACTGTTCGGTGACGAGTTTGAAGTCGCCGATGCCTTTGGTGATGGGGTGGTCGGCGGCGGCCGGACGCATGTTGACGGTATACGGCACGTAGTTGTCGGACTGCTCGCCGATGCGTTCGTCCGGGTGCTTGCCGGGGTGGCAGGCGAACTGGCCGCCAATCAGGTGCAAGTAGTCGGAGTTGTTGCGGTAGGAATCCGCGATTCCGCCGTGCCAGCCGGCCAGGCCCGTGCCGTTTTCGACGGCGGCCCGCAGTCCCTCGAACTCGTCCTTTTCGATCGTGGTCATGGTCATGCACTGCATGATCAGGTCTACTCCGGCCATATAGGCGGCGTCGGCGTAGACCTTGGGTGATTCCTCGACCCGGACGTCGTACCCGTTGCTTTTCAGGTATGGGATGAACAGTTCGGTGGCCTCGAAGGGCTGGTGGCCGTCCCAGCCGCCGCGCACCACCAGGGCGGATTTTCGTTCGGTCATATCAGGGTTTTCCTTTGGTTAACAGGTGTGGGCGGTTTAGCGGGTGGTGAAGGCGGCGTCGAATGCTGCGGCGGGCGGGGCGATGGCCGCGAGGTCCTTGACCAGGGCGAGCGCTTGCGGCGCGCCGGTCAGCCGGTCCATGCCGGCGTCTTCCCATTCGATGCTGGTGGGGCCGGTGTACCCGATGGCGTTCAGGGTGCGGAAGATCCTGTTCCACTGCACGTCCCCGTGGCCCGCAGTGACGAAGTCCCAGCCGCGGCGCGGATCGGCCCAGGCCAGGTGCGAGCCGAGCCGGCCGTTGCGCCCGTCAAGCTGGCGCACGGACTCCTTCACGTGCACATGCAGGATGTGGTCGGCGAAGTCCTGCAGGAACATCACCGGGTCCAGGTCCTGCCAGATGAAGTGGGACGGGTCGAAGTTCAGGCCGAAGGTGGCCCGGTGACCGATGGCTTCCAGCGTGCGCTTGGTGGTCCAGTAGTCGTAGGCGATCTCCGACGGATGCACCTCGAGGGCAAAGCGGACACCCACCTGGTCGAAGACGTCGAGGATGGGGTTCCACCGGTCGGCGAAGTCCCGGTATCCGGCGTCGATCATGGCCTCCGAAGCGGGCGGAAACATCGCCACGGCTTTCCAGATGGAGGACCCGGTAAACCCGGTTACGGTCTTCACGCCAAGCCTGGCCGCGGCCCTGGCGGTGTCCATCATGGACTGCGCCGCCCGGGCACGCACGCCCTCTGGATCGCCGTCGCCCCAGACCTCAGGTGTCAGGATGCCTTGGTGGCGTTCGTCGATAGGGTCATCGCAAACGGCCTGGCCGGTCAGGTGGTTGGCGATGGCGAAGACTTGGAGGTTGTTCTTCTCAAGAATGTCCAGGCGTCCCTGGACATAGGAATCGTCTTCGGCGGCGCGGCGCGGATCCAGATGGTCGCCCCAGCAGGCGATCTCCAGGCCGTCAAAGCCCCACTCGCCGGCGAGCCTGGCCACCTCCTCGAAGGGCAGATCGGCCCACTGGCCGGTGAACAGCGTAATGGGTCGCGTCATCGCGTTTCCTTGTTCTGCAGTCATTGTTCTCAGACTTTCTGCCATTGGCTGGAGTTGGCTGCACTGGCCTCTACGGCGGCCAGCACGCGCTGGACCTGCAGGGCATCTGCGAAGGATGGTTCCGGCTGCGTGCCCTGGGCAAGCGCGTTGACGAGGTCCACCACCTGGTGGGTGAAGCCGTGTTCATAGCCGAGACCATGCCCGGTGGGCCACCAGTTGCCGACGTAGGGGTGCTCGGGTTCGGTGACGAAAATCCGGCGGAAGCCGGCGTCGGGGGATTCGGCAGCATCGTAGAACGAAAGGGCGTTCATGTCCTCGAAGTCGAAGGCCAGGGACGCTTTGGTGCCGTTCAGTTCCAGCCGCATGGCGTTCTTCCGCCCCAGCGCGTAGCGGGTGGCTTCGAAGACGCCGACGGCGCCCGCGGAACAAGCGCCCGCGGAACCAGCGCCCGCGGAAGCAGCGCCGCCGTCGAACCGCGCGCTGAAGATGGCGGCGTCATCCACGGTGACGGCCCCGCGCGGTGCGTCCTGGCCGGCGTCGCCGTGGCCGCCCAGGCCCACCAGGTCCCCGGCCAAGGGGCGCTCCGGAACGAACGTTTCCAGCAGCGCGGAGACGCCGGTGATCCTCTGCCCGGTGATCCACTGGGCTGCGTCGATGCTGTGCGCTCCGATGTCCCCCAGGGAGCCGGACCCGGACTTGCTCCTGTCCAGCCGCCAGGTCATGGGGGCGTTCTCATCGGACAGCCAGTCCTGCAGGTACTGGGCGCGGACATGCCGGATGGTCCCCAGCCGGCCTTCGTCCACCATCCGTTTGGCCAGTGCGAGCGCGGGTGTGCGGCGGTAGCTGAACCCGCACATCGCAAAGACACCCCGTTTCCCGGCAGCCTCAGCCACAACGGCCATCCGCTCTGCCTCCTCGACGGAGTTGGCGAGCGGCTTTTCGCAGAGCACGTGCTTGCCGGCCTCGAGCGCGGCGGTCGCGATCTCGGCATGGGTGTTGCCCGGGGTGCAGATGTCGATCAGGTCGATGTCGTCGCGTTCGATCAGTCGGCGCCAGTCGGTTTCAGTCGACTCCCAGCCGAGCTTGTCCGCGGCTGCGCTGACGCCGCTGGCATTCCGGCCGGCGACGGCGGTGAGCTCGGGGTGCAGGGGCAGGTCGAAGAAACGGGGTGCTGTCCGCCAGGCATGTGAATGGGCTGCTCCCATGAACGCGTAGCCCACCATCCCGACCCGCAACGGCTTTGCGGTTGTCATCCAATATCCTTTCGTGGAAATCCGTGTGGTTACAGCTGAAGCCGGTTACTTGCTGAAGCCGGCCGTTAGCCCGCTGATCAGTTGGCGCCGCGCCACGATGTAGAGCACCAGCAACGGCAGCGTGGCCAGCACCACCGAGGCGAGCACCGCGGGGATGTTGACGCTGAATTCGCCCTGGAAGGTCCATAGCGAGAGGGGCAGCACTCGCGTGGCCGGGCTCTGGGTGAGGATCAGCGGGAAGAGGAAGCCGTTCCAGACGTGCAAGGCGTTGTAGATACCCACCGTGATCACCGCAGGCTTGGTCATCGGCAGGGCCAGCCGCCACAGCATGGCCCAGTCAGAACACCCGTCCAGGCGCATGGATTCGAACAGCTCGTTGGGGACGTCCCGCATGAAGTTCGAGAGGATCAGGACGGAAACCGGAATGGCGAACGCGATGGAGGGCAGGATCAGCGCCAACAGGGTGTCGTACAGGTGGGCTCGGGTGATCATCCAGTAGATGGGGATGATGGTCGCGTGGAGCGGAATAGCCAGGCCCAGAAGGAACAGGTTGTTGGTCCAGTTCACGAACCGGCCCTTGCCCCGGACGATCGCATAGGCGGCCATGAACGAGACGAACAATGCCGGAATGACGGTGCCCAGCGTGACCACGACGCTGTTCAGGAAGTAACGGGCGAAGTCGTTTTCCAGTACCAGTTTGTAGTTGTCCAGCGTCGGCTCGGCGGCGGGAAGCATCGGGTTGGTGGTAAAGAAGCCGGCCTGGTTCTTCAGGCTGGTAATCACCACGTAGTAGATGGGCAGGACGATCACCGCAAGCCAGAGCCAGCCGCCGAGGCCGCCGGGAAGATTTGGGCGTCGCCGTCCGGCGCGCCTGGTGTTCGGGCGAGGGGTGGCCTGGGGGAGGACCGGTGCCCCCGGCGCCGCGGGGAGCTGTGTTGTGGAAGCCATCAGGCTCCTTCCAATTGGCTGTCGTTCCGGTTCTTGCCGCCAAGGCGCTGCAGGAGCAGGGCCAGGCCCAGTCCGATGACGATGAGGATGACCCCCAGGGCGCTCGCGGCACCCATGTCGTTGGCCTTGAAGCCGGTCAGGTACATGTGCAGCGGCAGCAGCCTGGTGCTGTAGCCCGGGCCTCCGCCGGTGAGGACGAAGATCAGGTCGAAGTACGCCAGGCTGCCTACCACCATGAGGGTGGAGGAGGTGATGATGGTGTATTTCAGCTGGGGCAGGGTGATGTTCATGAACTGCCGGACCCGCCCCGCGCCGTCGATCTCCGCGGCCTCATACAGCGAGGTGGGGATCTGCCGCACGCCGCCCTGGTAGATGAGTGTGTGGAAGGGAACGAACTGCCACGCGATGACGAAGACCACCACGAACAGGACGAGGTCGGAGTTTCCCAGCCAGTCCTGGATCAGGAGCGGCACGTGAAGGCCCGGGCCGAGGCCAAAGTTGGGGTCCAGCAGCGCCTTGAAGGCAATGGCGACGGCGGCCGAGGAGAGCAGGAGCGGCAGGAAGTACAGGACGGCGAGCGCTGCCCGGTACTTCTGGCTTCCTGCCGTAAAGACGCCGAGCAGCAGGCTGATGGGTGCCTGGACGATGAACGAGAAGAACATGATCTTGGCGGTCACCAGCAGGGCGTTGCCGGTGACGGGGTCCGTGAGTACCGTGGTCCAGCTGGCGAGGCCCTCCAGCCGGATCTCGCGCAGTCCGTCCCAGTCGGTGAAACTGAGGAAAACGACGCCGGCCAGCGGGACGACGGCGAACACCAGGAAGAAGACAAGGGCTGGCGCTGCCAGCCACCCCGACGGGCCCGCGTCACGGACCCGTCGGCGGTTGGAACTGGTGATGGTCACGCCGCTACTTCCCGATCGTGGCGTTCATCGTGGAGACGAACTGCTCCGGGGTGATCTTCTTGAGGAAGATCTGGTCGAGGTTGGACAGCATCGCGTCGCCCTGCGCGGGGCTCAGCGCCTGGTCCCAGGACAGCGTGAAGCTCGGGGCCCTCTTGGCCAGGCCGTAGACGAAGCTCAGGAAGTCCTTGTCCGGCGAGGCTTCGAGCTTGCTGTCGATCCCGTTGATCACGGGGACGGCGCCGGACCCAATGAGGGCGTCCGTATCGGCGTCGGTGAACATCCCGTCCTTCACGTAGTCGAGGGCGGCCTTCTTCTGTTCATCGGTGGCCTTGGCGGAGATGGACCAGAAGTTGGAGGGGTTGCCCACCACGTTGGCGGGGTCCCCCTTGCCGCCTTCGACCGTGGGGAAGGTGGTGAAGCCGAGCTTGCCGCCGCTGACGAAGCTGCCGGCGTCCTTCTTCATGCCCTGGTAGATCCAGCCGCCCTGCAGGACCATGGCCGCCTTACCCGTGTAGAGCAGGGCCTGGTCGGCGTTGCTGTCCGCGGCGATGGACGAGAAGCCGTTCACGAAGCCGCCGGCGTCCACCAGTTGCTGGATCTTGGTCAGGGCCGCGGTCACGGCGGGATCGGACCAGGCGTTGGGCTTGTCCGCAGCGATGTTCGCAAAGACCTCCGGGCCGCCGATGCGTTCCACGAGGTACTCCAGCCACATCAGGTCCGGCCACTTGGACTGGCCGCCCAGGGAGAACGGGGCGACTCCTGCTTCCTTGAATTTCGGCACGAGCGCCATGAGCTCGTCCCAGGTCTTCGGCGGCTGTGCGCCAATTTTGTCGAAGACTTCCTTGTTGTAGTAGAGGACGACGGGCTGGACGTTGTTGTTGGGCAGGGCGTAGGTCTTGCCGGCGATCTCGCCGTTCTTCAGGACGGAGGGAAGATAGCGGTCCTTCACCTCGGGGTTCTCCTTGATAAAGGCCGAGAGGTCCTCCACCTGGCCCGCATCAACGTAGGACTTCAGGACACCGCCGCCCCATCCGTAGATGAAGGTGGGGCCTTCGCCGGCTCCGACGGCGGTGCGGACCTTGGTCTTGTAGGCATCGTTGGCGAAGAAGTCCAGCTTGATGGACTCGTCGGAGTGTGCGCTGTTCCAAGCCTCGACGGATTTCTGCAGGACCGGCTGGTTTCCGCCCGTCAGGCCCCACATGGAGGCTGATCCGTCACCGGCAGCGGTGGATCCCGCAGGTCCGCTGGAGCCGCAGGCGGCGAGGCTCACTGAGAGGGCGGCCGCTGAGATTGCCATGACGGCAGAGCGCAACTTTCGAGTTGTCATCTACATTTCCATTCATCCATCGGGCTCGACGCTGATAGCCCGGTTATGCGAGTACGGGAGCCCGCCTGGAGTGAGGCGGCACTGCCCATGAATTGTTTGCTGCGACGTTGACCGCGGTTTCGAAATGTTTCGATAAAACTTGCGGTGTGAGATAAAACATAGCCAGCGCAGGCGAATGCGTCAAGAGTCTCCAATGCTCACTACCGCCGCGGGACGTTGACGAAAGCTCGGGGAGGCTACAGACTAAGGTTCGAAATCTTTCGAAAAGGGAGCGGATGTCCAGGATCGAATCACAAGGCAAGCTGACGCTGGCCGCCGTGGCGCGGGAGGCCGGCGTCTCCACGCCCACGGTCTCCAAGGTGATCAACGGCAGGGACGACGTCTCGGCGGACACCCGTGCCAGAGTGCTCACCGCCCTTGCCCGGACCGGGTACCAGTCTCCGCTGCAGCACCGGCGGAACGTTTCCGGGCGCCAAATGGTGGAGGTGGTCATCGACAACCTCGAATCCGGTTATGCCGTGGAAGTGCTCAACGGGGTGGTGGAGTCGGCAGCCGTCTCGGACATCGAAGTTCTGCTGAATGTCACCGGAAAGCAGGGCGCATCAACGCTGACCCCGGAGCAGCGCGCCCAGCGGATCGTCGATGAGGGCCGTTGCGGCATGATCGTCGTGACGTCAGCATTCGGGGATGCTCAGCTGGACGCCTTTCACCGGCGGAAAATCCCTGTCGTGGTCATCGACCCACTCAACCCTCCGCCGGCGGAAGTGGTTAGTGTCGGCGCCAGCAACTGGGCGGGGGGAAAGGCCGCGACCTCCCATCTGTTGGAGCTTGGCCACCGCAGAATCGCTTACCTCGGCGGCCCAGATGCCGCCGAATGCAACCAGGCGAGGCTGCATGGCTATATGGCGGCCATGAGGTCGGCGGGTGTGGGCGTGGAGGACGACTATGTCCTGTCGGGCCAGTTCCGGTCGGAACACGGCGCCCAGGGCATGAAGCAGCTGCTCGGGCTGGACCAGCCCCCCACGGCCATCTTCGCCGGCAGCGACAGCATCGCCATGGGCGTGCTCGCCGAGGCCCGGCGGCAGGGAATCCGGGTGCCTGAGGACATGAGCCTGGTTGGCTTTGACGGTACTTACCAGGCTGAAGAGTCGGTTCCCCCGCTGACCTCGGTTTCCCAGCCGCTGCAGGAGATGGGTGCCACCGCCCTCCGGTTCCTCTTGCGCCAGATGCGCGGCGAGTTGCTGGACTCGCGAAGGGTGGAACTTGCCACCCAGCTGGTGGTCCGGGAGTCAACCGCCCCGCCGCGGGAAGATGAGCCCCGCAAAGACGCCCCGCGTAAAGATGGAGCTATGTCGCGCTAGCCGCTGCCCGGCCACCTCCTGCGGGTTATTCTGTGACCAGTGCCTTCAAGCGAGGGGGAACGTACTTCATGCTGCTCCGGGGGGAAGAGACTGATGATTCGTGCAACGGGTGTCCAGTCGGAGCTTCGGCCTGGTGGCGGCGCCGGCCCTGACTTGGTCGACAAGGCGGATGCATTCTTTGGCAGTCTGGGAGAACGCGGCCGAGTCATAATCCGGCAACTGCCCCTTTCCGTCACTGTGCTGCTGGTAGTTGCCGCAGCCGCCGTCTTCCATCCCGAAACGCTGGCCGACGAACGCTTCCGGCTCGCCTTGCTGGCCCACACCGCCTTTTTTGGACTGAGCGCGGGCGTACCCTGGGGCAGGCTTCCCTCGGGTGCGTACGCCGTGATTCCGGTGCTGGATTGCGTGGCCGTCGGCTTCACACGGGAGGCTGGCGGGCCCAATTTCAACGTTTTGAGCCTCCTGCTTGTCTTTCCGGTGATTTGGCTGTCCGTGGACAGCAACCGGTCCGGCGTCGTCCTCGCCGTGACTGCAACTGTCCTCAGCACCCTGCTGCCCGCAATGGCCTTCGGCACCGCGCTCACCCAGGGGTCGATGATCCGGACGATCTTCCTACCGCTGGTCATGGCCGCCATCGCCGTCACCGCCCACGTGGTGGCGGGCACCCTCTCCCGCCGGCGCGAGGCCCTGGCCAGGAAGGACGCCGCACTTGCGGACACCGCAGCCGAGAGCGTGCGCCAGCAGCGGCTCCTGGACGCCGTGCTCTCCACCGTCAATGTGGGCGTTTGGGTGGTGGATCGGGACGGGCAGGACGTGCTGACCAACAAGGCCCTGCGGACCCATGCCGCACTGTCCGGGCTGACGCCGTCGGGTGACCGGCCGAGCCTGTTCCAGGCGGACCGCACCACTCCCGTTCCGCCGCAAGGATTCCCGACGGCGCGCGCGGCCGGCGGCGAGACGTTCACCGACGAGCTGTACTGGGCCGGCGAGGGTGAGGAGATGCGCGCCTACTCCGTCACGGCCCGCAGCATGGGTTCCATGAACGGAGACCGTTTCGGCGCGGTGGTCACCTTTGCCGAAGTCACGGCCCTGATTCATGCACTGTCGGCCAAGGACAGCTTTGTCGCCACCGTGTCGCACGAGCTCCGCACTCCGCTGACCTCCATCCTCGGCTACCTTGAACTGATCCTCGACGAGCCCGGCCACGAGGACATCGGCGAGGAACTGCGGATCGTGCAGCGCAACGCCAACCACCTGCTGGACCTCGTCAACGATCTGATCGCGGTTGCCTCTGAGCGGATCGAGCTGACCCTGAAGGAGGCTGACGTGGGCAGCCTGCTTGCCGGCGTCGTGGCCTCCTCGCATACCAGGGCCAGCGTCAACGGAGTGGAGCTGGTGCTCGACGTCGAGAAGCCCCTGACCGCGCGCGTCGATCCCGGACGGATCAGCCAGGTGTTCGGCAACCTGGTGTCCAACGCGATCAAGTTCTCGCCGGACGGGGGAACGGTGATTGCGCGTGCCCATCGGGCGGACAGCCATGTTGTCTGTTCCATTGCGGACACCGGCATCGGCATGGACGGGCAGGAGCAGGAACAGGCCTTCACAAAGTTCTTCCGTTCCGCCCGCTCGCGTGAAACGGCCATCCCGGGTGCCGGCCTGGGGCTGCCGATCAGCAAGACCATCGTCGAGGGACACGGCGGTTCCATCAGCCTGCTCAGCGCGCCGGGCAAGGGGACCACCGTCACGGTGAGCCTCCCCGTCTCCTGAGCATGCGGCCCGCCCACGTAAACTGGCAGCATGCGGTTGGTAGCGAGTGACATAGACGGAACGATTCTTGGGCACGACGGAAAAATCAGTGACCGCACCATCCGTGCCTTCCATGCCTGCCGGAGGGCCGGCGTCGAACTCGTCTTTGTCACCGGCCGCCCGCCGCGCTGGCTGCACCCGCTCGAGGAGCAACTGGGCCACACGGGCACGGTGATCTGTTCGAACGGCGCCGTGGTGTGGGACCTCGAGGCGGACAAGGTGGTTTCCGCGCAGACCATGGCCATCGATGACATCTTCGAAATCCGGCGCATCATCAAGAAGCTGCGCCCTACGGCCCTCTTCGCCGCAGAGACCCTCACCGGCTTCCACCTCGAGCCGGGCTTCATCGAAAACGGCTCGAGCGAGCTGCTCGCCGAATTCACCCCTGCCCCGCTGGCCTCGACGCTCACCGCGGAAGACGCCGTCGTCAAGTTTCTGGCGATCGTCCGCGAAGGCACGGCCGACGAGTTCCTCGCCGAGGTGGGCCCCGCCGTCGGGAGCCTCGCCTCGGTAACGCACTCGGCGCCCACCGTCGCCATGCTGGAGCTCGCCGTGCCGGGGATCAACAAGGCCGTCACCCTGGCCGACTACGCCGCCTCGCTGGGAATCGATGCCGCGGACGTTGTGGCGTTCGGCGACATGCCCAACGACATCGAGATGCTCCGCTGGGCTGGCCACGGCTATGCCATGGCCAGCGGCCATCCGGAAGCGATCCGGGCCGCCGGCCAGCAGGCACCCCACTTCGACGACGACGGCGTGGCCCAGATTCTCGAGGAAAAGCTCGCCGCGCTGGGGCTCCAGCTGCCGTAAGCCGGCCGTCGTCCGCCTGCCACCGAACTCCCGGCTGCCGGTCAACTTGCGTTCATGTCCGCCCCATAGGGTGTGGCCTGTTGGGTGAGTGACCGATAGGGGACATCGTGGCCAGGAAAAAGACCAAAAATGCTGTCGAGGCACCGCTGCGTCCCGTGGAGCCCTCCCCGCACTGGTCGGCGCTGCGCGAGGGCGACCGGGTCAGCGTGCTGCTGGCGCCGGGGTTTAAAACCGGCGGACGCGTTTCGGCTATCACGGCCGACCGCACGGTGGTGTGGGTGGATCTCGACGGCGGCCGCGGCCGCACCCTGCTGCACTGCAGCGACGGCGTGGAGATCCTGCCCGCCTGAGGCTGCTCCGTTAGGCTTCGGAAATGACCGGAACCCTGCCTTACTTCTCTGTTCCCGGGTCCGTCTCGGGAGCCGGATCCGAACCAGGGGTGGGCAGGCCGGTGGCTATGGCTCACCGCGGATTTTCGCTGACGGGCCTGGAAAACTCGCTTGCGGCGTTCCGCGCCGCCGTCGAACTTGGTTATTCCCACCTCGAGACGGACGTCCACACCACCTCTGACGGCGTGCTGCTCCTCTTCCACGACCGCACCCTTGACCGGGTCACCGGCGGCCACGGCAGGATTCATGACCTCGCCGCGGCGGAGGTGCGGCGGGTGCGGATTGGCGGGACGGAGCCCGTGCCCACCTTCGACGAACTTGTGGCGGCGTTTCCGGACGCCCGCTTCAATCTGGACGTCAAGGACTGGCACTCAGTGCCCAGCGTGGTGGCCGCGATCGAGCGCCACCAGGTCCACGACCGCGTGCTGATCGCCAGCTTCTCCGACCGCCGGCGCCGCGCGGTCCTTAAGCGGCTCAGCCGCAGGACCGCATCATCGGCGGGGACCCTGGCGAACGCCCTCTTCCTGGCGCTGGGGCCACTGCTGTCCGTTCGCGCGCTGGGGTCCCCGGTGCGTGCCGTGCTGCGACGGGCGCTGCGCGGCGTCGATGCGCTGCAGGTGCCGGTCCGCTACCGGGCCATTCCCGTCATCACGCCCGGATATGTGCGCCGCGCGCATGCGCTCGGGCTGTATGTGCACGTCTGGACCATCAACGATCCCGCCGAGATGCACCGGCTGCTAGACCTTGGCGTGGACGGGATCGTCTCAGATCGCGCCGACCTGCTGAAGGAAGTTCTGCAGGCACGCGGGCAGTGGGGTTAGCTGTTACCTAGCCGCGTCCCAGGCCGGTGCCCGGGTCCTGGTCACCCTCGGAAGGATCTGCGCGCAATTCTTCCGGGTCTGGATCGGGAAGACCGGCCGGGCCGGGCACGCCGCTGGCCGCTTCGGGGGCATCAGTGCCTGCCGCGCCGATGCCGCCGGACGTCGCCGTCCCGGCCGACTCATCTGCTGTCTCCTGGCCTCCGCCCGTCCCCGTGCCCGTGCCCTGCGGCGCGTGGCCCGTGCGGCCGCTTTGCCGCCGACCGTCGTCGTCGTCGCCATCCGTGGCGTTGGAGCCTTCGCTGATGGAGGAATGGACCTGGATGTCCTCGTCGGATGCTCCGGGCTCAGGCACGTGTGCGTCGTCGGTCGGATCGGACGTCTGCGCCAGGTCCTCCATCGCGTTTTCCGCTGCCTTGCCAATGCTGTCGCCGATTCCCATCAGTTTGCTCCTTCGATACGTTCCGGCCGGGCCGGACTGTGCGGCATCTGACTGTTCCAGAATTATCAGCATGCTTACAATTAGTCCAGTGTTGCCGACCCGGGCGGCACGAGTCCGTTACCGAAGTCCGTCGCCACGCCGGCGGCTTGAACCAAGGAGGACCGCAGGACCATGAGCACCTACCATCCCGAAAATGACCCGGCCAATCCGGACCGGGACGCCGCCAGGACAGGCGAAGCCGGAACCGACGACACCGACCGCGGGGACTCGGCCGCCACGCCCAACCCTGACCCCTTGAACGGCAACATCACGGGTCTCGAGCCCGGCGGCGGAGTTCCGCCCGGCGAGACGCCGCCCGCCGAAGACCAGATGAGCGGGGATCAGGGGCACGACGAATAAGCAGGACGTCCAACAGAAGGAGTACAAGATGGCTGACCGGCTGGTTGCCGACGTAATGGTGGAGCGCCTCAAAGCCTGGGGCGTCAACAGGGTCTTCGGCTACAGCGGGGACGGCATCAACGGCTTTATGGGCGCGCTGCGTCGCAGTACTGAGGGCCGCAGTACCGGGGGCCGGAGCGGCGAGCAGAACGCTAGGGCCGGCGTCGAATTCGTCCAGGCCCGGCACGAGGAAACGGCGGCGTTCATGGCGGTGGGGCACGCCAAGTACACCGGCCAGGTGGGCGTGGTGACGTCCACCCAGGGACCGGGCGCGGTGCACCTCCTCAACGGGCTCTACGACGCCAAGCTGGACGGCGTTCCTGTGGTGGCCATCATCGGCCAGCAGAGCCGCAGCGTGCTGGGGTCGGCCTACATGCAGGAAATCGACCTGCTCACCCTCTTCAAGGACGTGGCAGCGCAGTTCGCGCAAATGGTCAACGTCCCGGAGCAGCTGCCCATGGTGCTGGACCGCGCCTTCCGCGCGGCCCTCGAAACCCGCACCCCCTGCGTCGTGATTGTGCCGCACGACATTCAGAAGGCCCCGGCCCCCGAGCTCGACCAGGAACACGGCATCATCGTCACAGCGCCCGAATGGCGGCCCGCCCGGGTATTGCCCCACGATGACGATCTGGCCAGGGCAGCCGAGGTGCTCGGTGCCGGCAGCAAGGTGGCGTTCCTGGTGGGGCAGGGCGCCAAGAATGCCCAGGCCGAGGTGGTCGCCCTGGCGGATCGGCTGAATGCCGGCATCACCACCAGCCTTCTGGGCAAGCCGTACATGGATGAGACGCTGCCGTTCGCCGTTGGCACGATGGGGCACCTCGGTTCCACCGCCAGCGCCCACCTGATGGCCAACTGCGACACCCTCCTGATTATCGGCTCCAACGACCCGTGGACGGAGTTCTATCCGAAACCCGGCGCTGCCCGCGCCGTCCAGGTGGACATCGACGGCCGGAAGGTGGGCAACCGCTACCCTGTCGAAGTGGGCCTTGTGGGCGACGCCGCCGAAACCCTCGCCCGGCTGGCGGAGTTGCTGGACGGAGCCGGTACGAACGAACAAGCCAGGAAGCAGTGGCGGGCAGAAGTGGAGGAGCAGGTCCGCGACTGGCATGCCCTCTCCGAGGAGCGCTCCCGCATTCCGGCCAGCCCGGTCAATCCTGAGCTCGTGGTCCGCGAGCTCAGCGGCAGGCTGCCGCACGACGCCCAGGTGAGTGTCGACGTCGGGAGTTGCGTTTACTGGTACGCTCGCCAACTGACCCTTCCGGCCGGAGTTCCGGCACACCTTTCGGGGACTCTTGCCAGCATGGGCTGTTCCGTTCCATACGGAATCGCGGCCAAGCTGGCCCGGCCGGACAGGCCTGTGGTGGCCTTGGCCGGCGACGGGGCCATGCAGATGGCCGGGATCGCCGAGCTCGTCACCGTGGCGCACCGCTGGCGGCAGTGGCCGGACCCGCGCTTCGTGGTGTGCGTGTTCAATAACAGGGATCTGGCCGAGGTCACGTGGGAGCAGCGCGAGACCGAATCCGAGCCGCGGTTCCCGGACAGCCAGGAAATCCCTGACTTTCCCTACGCCGGATACGCGGAGCTGCTGGGGCTTACCGGCATCCGCGTTGACGATCCCGAACAGCTCGCCGGCGCGTGGGACCGCGCCTTCGCGGCGGAGCGTCCGGTAGTGATTGAGGTTCTGACCGATCCTGACGTGCCCCTCCTGCCGCCGTTCCCGGCGGGGGCGGAAAAGCTGGACGGCATGCGCTCTGCACTCACCGAGGAAGGCGAAGCCGGAGAGGGTGCGGCGGCATTGCTGGACACCTATGCGGGCCAGGAGGCGTCCCGCAGCTGACCGTATGACGGACCGGGCAAGCGTTTTCCCAAATGGAAATGGCAGGATAGGGGCATGCGTATCCTCATCGCCCCTGACAAGTTCAAGGGATCACTCACCGCCGTCGAAGCCGCCGCCGCCATGGCCGAGGGCGCACTCCGGGTCTACCCGGACGCCGTGACCACGCAGTTCCCGGTGGCCGACGGCGGCGAGGGAACCCTGGAAGCCGCCGTCGCCGCCGGTTACGAGGAGCGGATCAACGCCGTGGTTGGTCCCATCCTGGCCCCGATAGGCGCCGCCTGGGCCCTCCGGAAGGACGGGAGCGGCGCCACCATAGCGGTGATTGAAACCGCGCAGGCGTCAGGCCTGGCGCACATGGAGCCCACCCCCGGGAACTCCCTGCGCGCCCACAGCTACGGCTGCGGGCAGCTCATCGCCGCTGCCCTTGACGCCGGCGCCACGGAAATCGTGCTGGGCGTCGGCGGTTCTGCCATGACCGACGCCGGCAGTGGCGCCTTGCGCGCGCTGGGCCTCAAGCCGCTCGACGCCGCCGGCAACGTGGTGCCGCTGGGCGGCGGCTCACTGGCCGACGCCGTCTCCCTGGACGTTACCGAGCTGGATCCGCGGCTGTCCGCCGTCAGGTTCCGGATCGCCGTCGACGTCCAAAGTCCGCTGTACGGCACCACCGGCGCCGCGCACGTCTTCGGCCGCCAGAAGGGCGCCGATGACGACGCCATTGAGAAGCTCGACGCCGGCCTGCGCAACTGGGCCTCCCTCCTCCGGGAAGCGACGGGCCGGGACGTCAACGTTCCGGGCGCCGGTGCGGCCGGCGGCTTCCCGGCGTCGTTCCTTGCCTTCACCCAGGCCACGCTGGAAGGCGGATTCGCGCTGGTGGCCGCGCTGACCGGGCTGGCCGAGCGGCTCGACGACGCTGACCTGGTGATCACCGGCGAGGGTTCCATGGACTCGCAGTCGCTCACCGGCAAGGCGCCGATCGCGCTCGCGGAGGCCGCCCGGGAGCGCGGCATTCCGGTGGTGGCGGTGGCGGGGCGGATCCTGGTCACGCCCGAGGAGCTGGCCGAGCACGGTGTGGTGGCCGCGGCGCAGCTGCTGGACGTCGCGCCCAGCCCGCAGGATGCCATGGCCGACGCCGGCAAGTACCTCACCTGGGCCACGCGTCAGGTACTGGAAGGGGCCTAGTTTTCCTGCTTCTTGGCCTTCCGGTGCAGGTACACGGGAACGTAGGCCAGCAGGATGGCCAGCACAGCGAAGAGCACGCCGCCGGCAATGAGGCCCACCGTGCGCCCGGCGGTAACGTCGAACACCAGCGCGGCCGTTCCCACACTCAGGGCAGCCACCCCGCCGAGGGCGATCTTGGTGATGTTATCCGCGCTGGCCACGAGGGTTGCCTTAAGCCGCTTCCGGAACAGCCGGCGGTGGACGCTGACCGGCAGGAGGATGAACGCCGTGGTCAGCGCGGCGAGGCCCACGTTCACGAGGTAGAGCGTGACCTGGAAACGGTCGAGGGTCTGGAAGCGCTGCTGGAACGGCAGCGTCAGCAGAAAGCCGGCAAGGATCTGGACGCCCGTCTGAAGTACACGCAGCTCCTGGATCAGCTCCATCCAGTTCCGGTCCAGCTGCTCCTCGCGGGTCTCGTTCCTGCCGCTGCCAGCCAGGGCGTCCGGATCGGTCATAAACCCTCCTTTGTCTGGCCCGCAGCGGGCGTGCTTGCTCCCAACCTAGGCTCAAGTCTGCCCTAATTCAACAAATGCTAAGTTTGCTGACTAGTGTTGTGTCAGGTGATGGACTTGCTCCTCAAACCTGCGTTAGGTTCGAACAACCGGCAGCCCGATAACGTGAGCTAAGCAGTTCCCAGCCAAGCAATTCCCCACAAACAGGAGGAACAGATGAGCGAGGACAACCAGAATGCAGCCCCGGAAGAGGAAGTGGGAGGATACGGCACCCCCACCGCGGAACAGGAAGCCGGTGGCCAGCAGTTCGCCCAGCCCCGGGAAGAGGAAGATTTCGACGCCGCGGGCCTGAACCAGAACAGCCCCGACGGCGAGACTTTCCAGACCGGCACACCGAACCTCAGCCACTTCGCCGAAGAGGACCAGGACAGCTCCGGGGAACCCGGGGCAGGACGCTTCGGCGGAACCGACGAGCAGCTCCACGCCGAGAGTGAGAGCACCGTGGCGGGCTTTGACCCGGTCCCCGGTGAATCGCCACTGCCGCGCGATCCTGACGCCTCACCCGGGGCTGGCGCCGAGGATGGGGACACGGCCGTGCCCTCGGCGGATGCGGAAATCGACGAGGGAAACACGGACGAATCCGGCGCCGGGCAGTTCTCCTCAGAACCCGGGCAGGAGGCCGCCGGCATTCCGGACGGCAGCGGGAACGACCTGCCGAAGGAAGAATCCCCCAACGACGACGACGAAACGTTCGACGCCGGGTAAGACCGCGCGGGACTGGCTTCGGAGGCAGCCCGGAAGCAGCTAGCGCTTCTTGGGCTGCCTCTTTGCTGCGGCGTTGATGGCTGCCTTGGCGGCTGGGGGCAGGCCCTGCTGCTCGGTCTCGGGCTCGGCGGCGGTGCCGCGTGCCTTCGAGATGGCCCGCATGCCGTGGTAGATCACCAGGGCTGCGGCGGACCCGAGCGCGATGCCCGTGAACTTCAGGTCCCCAACGGTCCAGGTGTAGTCCGCAATGCCGATGATCAGGGACACGGCGGCCGTTGTCAGGTTGACCGGATTCGAAAAGTTGACCTTGTTCTGGACCCAGATCTTCACGCCGAGGATGCCGATCATGCCGTACAGCATGGTGGCGGCGCCGCCCAGCACGCCGGGCGGGACGGTGGCGATCAGTTCACCGAACTTCGGCGAGAAGCTCAGCAGGATGGCGAAGATGCCGGCCACCCAGTAGGCCGCGGTGGAGTAGACCTTGGTGGCCGCCATGACGCCGATGTTTTCCGCGTACGTGGTGGTGCCGGAGCCGCCGCCGAAGCCTGCGAGCACCGTGGCGGCGCCGTCGGCCAGCAGGGCGCGGCCGGATACGCCGTCCAGGTTCTGGCCGGTCATGGCGGACACAGACTTCACATGCCCGATGTTCTCCGCCACGAGGACCAGGACAACCGGCACAAAGAGTCCCACCACGCCGAGGTGGAACTCGGGGGTCTGGAAGTGGGGGAGCCCCACCCAGGCGGCGGCGTCCATCTTGGAGTAGTCCACCTCGCCCCGCAGCATGGCTACGAGATATCCCACCACCACACCCAGCAGAATGCTGAGGCGGCCAAGGATCCCGCGGAACAGGACACTCACCGCGATGATGGTCACCAGCGTCACCAGTGCCGTCACGGGGGCGGCGTCGAAGTTGTTCTTGGCTGCAGGGGCCAGATTGAGCCCGATCAGGGCCACGATTGCACCGGTGACAATCGGCGGCATCAGCCGGTTGATCCAGCCGGCGCCGAACTTCTGCACGATTGCGCCGACGACGGCCAGGGCGGCGCCGGCCAGCACCACCCCGCCGAGCGCCCCGGGGATCCCGAACTGCTGCTGGGACGCGAGGATGGGCGCGATGAACGCGAAGCTGGAACCGAGGTAGCTGGGCACGCGGCCCTGGGTGAGCACGAGGAACAGGAGCGTGCCGATGCCGGAGAAGAAGAGTGTGGTGGCCGGCGGCATTCCGGTGATGATCGGCACCAGGAACGTGGCGCCGAACATGGCAACGACGTGCTGCATCCCGACGCCGATGGTGAGCGGCCACGCGAGCCGTTCGCCGGGAGCCACCACCTCGCCCGGGCGCACGGCCTTGCCGTTGCCGTGCAGCTTCCATTTGGTTCCGAGCATGCTCATTTGGCGGGGCCTTTCGGAGGGGAGTTGCCCGCTCGCCGGGCTGGATCTTCAGGAGAAAGAATACCCCGCCGGGCACGGGTGCAAGAGGGCTTCGGGCCAGCAGGTTTGTGCAGTCGGCGTGGGGTGCGTGCGGGTGTCAAAGGTCACGCCGTTGATTTGCCGGTTCCGGGAAGAGCCTGCCCGTTCAGCTGGTTGAACCCAAGCGAAAGCAACCAGTACTGCCCGACGCCGCACGCAGGGATGTCGGCCTAGTGAAAGGGGCACGAATGACAATCGCCCATGAAGAAGCAGTGATCGATTCCGCCGCCGTGGACGCCATCTTCGCCGAAGCCCGTACCGCCAACGCCTTCACCGGCGAGGTCAGCGAGCAGCAGGCGCGAGCCATCTACGAACTGACCAAATTCGGCCCCACCGCCTTCAACTCCCAGCCGCTGCGCGTCACGTACGTGCGCTCGGAGGAGGCCCGCGCGAAGCTCGTGCCCACGCTGTCCGCAGGGAACCGGGCCAAGACGGCCTCCGCACCGCTGGTCGCGATCCTCAGCTTCGACACGGCCTGGCAGGAGCAGTGGGACAACTTCCTCCCCGGCTACAACGCCCCCAAGGCAATGTATGACGCCTCACCGGACCTGGCCACCTCGACGGGCAACAACAACGCCCACCTGCAGGCCGGCTACTTCATCCTGGCCGTGCGCTCGCTCGGCTTCGCCGCAGGCCCGATGACCGGCGCGGACTTCTCCGCCATCGACGCCGAGTTCTTCCCGGCAGGCGACCAGAAGAGCTTCCTGGTGGTGAACATCGGCCAGCCCGGCCCCGAAGCCTGGGGCGACGCCAAGCCCAAGTTCGCTTACGATGACGTGGTCCGCACGGTCTGATGCTGCCGCGGTCTAATGCTGCCGCGGTTTAATGCTGCGCTGACCAGAGGCTGAAGGGAGCCGGACGCGGAATGCCTCCGGCAATATGGGGGACATTCCGGAGGCATTCGGGACAGTATTTTTGCAGTTCAGAACTGCAAGGCATGCATCCGGGCCACTTCCATATTAGCCCTGTTTGGGCCTGTTGGGCTGGTCCGCCTGGCCGAAACGTGGCCCCGGACAGCGGAAAGAAAGCTCCGGATGGCTAATGCCATCCGGAGCTTTCTGGTTACAGGCGGGGCCAGTGAATTCCCGGCGGAGCCTAGGAAATAACCCCGTCCACCAGCGCCTTGGCTTCGGCCTGGACCTGCTTCAGGTGGTCGGCGCCCTTGAAGGACTCCGCGTAGATCTTGTAGACGTCCTCGGTGCCGGAGGGGCGGGCCGCGAACCAGGCGTTCTCCGTGACTACCTTCAGGCCGCCGATGGAGGCGCCGTTGCCCGGGGCCTTGGTCAGCTTCGCCGTGATGGTCTCGCCGGCCAGATCAGTGGCTGTGACGTCCTCCGGCGACAGCTTGCCGAGCGCCGCTTTCTGGTCACGGCTGGCCGCGGCGTCGATCCGCGCATAGACGGGGGCGCCGAACTGGTCTGTCAGACCCTTGTAGAGCTGGGACGGTGACTTGCCGGTGACGGCCGTGATCTCCGAGGCCAGCAGGGCCAGCAGGATGCCGTCCTTATCTGTGGTCCAGACGCTGCCGTCCCTCTTGTTAAAGGAAGCGCCGGCCGATTCCTCGCCGCCGAAGGCGCCCTCGCCGGAGAGCAGGCCCGGGACGAACCACTTGAAGCCCACGGGCACCTCCACGAGCTTGCGGCCCAGGCCGCCCGCCACGCGGTCGATGATGGAGGAGGACACCAGCGTCTTGCCGACGACGGAGTTCGGGTTCCAGCCGCTGCGGTTGCGGTAGAGGTAGTCGATGGCCACCGCGAGGTAGTGGTTGGGGTTCATCAGGCCGCCGTCGGGTGTAACGATGCCGTGCCGGTCGGCGTCGGCGTCGTTACCGGTGGCCACGTCGAAAGCGGCGGACCCGTCCGCACCCACCGTCATCCGGTTGATGAGCGAGGCCATGGCCGACGGCGACGAGCAGTCCATCCGGATCTTCTCGTCCCAGTCCAGGGTCATGAAGGCCCATTGCGGGTCCACGGTGGGGTTGACCACGGTGAGGTTCAGCTGGTGACGTTCACCGATCTCACCCCAGTAGTCCACGGACGCGCCACCCATGGGGTCAGCACCGATCCGGACACCGGCGTTGCGGATGGCGTCCAGGTCCAGGACAGACGGAAGATCGTCCACATAGCTGCTGAGGAAGTCGAACTTTCCGGTGGTCTCCGCCTCGAGGGCCTGCGCCAGCGGAATCCGCTTCACTCCGCGGAGCCCATTCTGCAGCAGTTCGTTGGCGCGGTTGGCGATCCAGCCCGTCGCGTCGGTGTCAGCCGGGCCGCCGTGCGGAGGGTTGTACTTGAAGCCGCCGTCGGCCGGAGGGTTGTGGCTGGGGGTAACAACAATGCCGTCAGCCTGCGGTGCGCCGGCCGGGGCGTTGCGGTTGTAGGTGAGAATGGCGTGGCTCAGTGCCGGGGTGGGGGTGTAGCCGTGCCGCGCGTCGATGAGGACGTTTACCCCGTTTGCCGCCAGCACCTCAAGCGCGGAGTTCTGCGCCGGTTCGCTCAGCCCGTGGGTGTCCTTGGCCAGGAACAGCGGGCCCGTGATGCCCTGCCCGGCGCGGTACTCCACGATCGCCTGAGTGATTGCCAGGATGTGCCCCTCATTGAAGGACGCTTTCAGGCTTGAACCGCGGTGCCCGGAGGTTCCGAATGCCACGCGCTGGCCAGGATCCCCCAGGTCAGGCTTGACGTCGTAGTACGCGTCGAGCAGTGCGGTCAGGTCAACAAGGTCTTGGGGTTGGGCAACTGTGCCCGCTCGACTAGCCATGGCACCAGCATGCCAGACGACAGCGAACGGCAACACGGAGTGTCCGGATTCCGGCCCCTGTGACGCAGAATGTCACAATTTTTCCGCGCTACTTGCATTTGCCCGGAACAAAAAAGTGAGTAGTGCCGAAAAAGTACTTATATACCGCGCCCGGACGAGGCTGTTACGTTCAAACGGCAGAAACTCGTCCGGTGCCATGTACGACGCCGGGCGTCCGGACCAGCGGAAACGTCCCGAAACGCCTGTGGCCCAGTCTCAGTGATGAAATTGGGGCGGGTAATTCGCAGGCTTTGGGCCGGAATTCCGCTGGTCATTGTCCGGGTCTTTTGGTTCGGGCTGTTTTGGGTCCGGCATTTGGAAGACGAGTAACGCAGAGGTGAACAATGGGGGCTGGGGATGCAGCATTCGAACGGACGCGGCTCGCTTCCGAGCGGATCGCGCGGCTGAAGCGCGACCTCGCCCCCGTTGAGTCCGGCGCCCTCGGCGGCGGCGCCGCGCGTGGAGCGGCAACCCGTGGCGCGGGTCCTGTTAGCGCCGAGCAAAGCAGCCATCTGGTGGCCGAAAGGCTTGGCGAGCTGGGGCCTCACGGCTGGTTCCTCCTGCACGACATCCGTTGGCCCGGCCGCCCGCTGGCCCGGCTGGAGCACGTGCTGGTGGGACCCGGCGGTGTTGTGGTGGTCAGCGCCAAGAACTGGTCCGGCGACGTTGGCGTGGCTGACGGCGTGCTCCTCCAAAACGGTCAGGACAGGTTTCCCGTGGTTGAGACGGCGCTGTCGCAGGCGGCCGCAGTGGCTGCGGTCCTGCCGCCGCCGTGGCGGAGGCTGGTGCGCTCGCTGATCTGCCTGACCGCCCAGCCGGAACTGCAGGGCACCACGGCTCCCGGCATCGAGGTGCGGGGGATCGACTCCGTGGCGGCCGTGGTGATGGGCCTGCCAGCTGTGCTGGATGCACCTTCGGTGCTGAAGCTCTATGCCCAGCTTGGGCAGCTCCTCACCCGCCCACCGGTGCCGGGGGCAGGCGCCGTTCGGAACCCTGCGTACCGCCCAGCCGGTGGCCGCCGGCCCAGGGACTACCAGGGCACGGATGAGCCAGTCGCGGTTGACCCGCGCACAGATGAGCCGAACACGTCCGACTCAGCGCCACGGCGCCCGGTCCCCAGGCATCCCGTTCCCCCGCAGTACCTGTACCGGCGGGATCAGCGGCCGGGCACCGTGCTGCGCGTCATTGGAAGGTCGCTCGTCGCTGGCCTGGTCTCCGCCGCACTGCTGGCGCCGCCGCTGTGGCTGCTGTGGGAGCTGCTCCCCAAGTGAGCCGACCTCCCGGGCCAATCTCCTGCCTGCGGCGGTAATGTTTTGTTGAGGACCAGACAAGGGGATTTTAATGACAGAGCAGCGTCCCGGATCCGGTGACGAGCCGGCACCGGACACCCAACACCAACCGCCGTACATCAGCCAGGGCCCGGACATCCCGGCCCCGCCGCTGTACGATCCGCCGCTGTACACCCCGCCCGGCCAGCAGTTTGGCGGACAGTACGGCGACACCGGCCAGCAGCACGGCCAGCCGGCCAGCCCCTATGGCCAGCAGTACGGTTACCAGTACGGCCAGCAATACAGTCAGCAGTATGCCAGCCCGTACGGCCAGCAGTCGTACTTCGGCGCGGCGCCCCAGCCGAAGGGCCTGAGTATCGCCAGCCTGTGCTGCGGCATCGCCGTGTACCTGGGCTTCGGGTTCTTCATACTTCCGCAATTTGCCGCCGTGATCCTGGGCCACATGGCGCTGCGGCGTGAACCGACTGGCCGCGGCTTCGCCATCGCCGGCCTGGTGATGGGGTACCTCGGCCTCGTTCTGACGGTCCTCGCAATCGTGGGGCTCACCATCCTGGCGAGCGTCGCCAGCACGTCCAGCACCATCTGACCGACTGGAACTCGCGTCAGAACCCCAACTGGGCCGCCACCTGCAGGAGCAGTGCCTCTGAGCCGGGCCGGCCGATCAGTTGGATGCCCATCGGCAGCCCCGCGCCCGGGCTGCCCCCGGTCCAGTGCACGGGAATGCTGACGGCCGGCAGGCCGCACACATTGACCATGGACGACCACGGCGCGAACTCGCACTGCCGCCGGTAGTCGCCGTCGGCGTCGCCCGCCCATTCCGACGCCGGCCATCGGCTGTCACCATGGCCCGACCCGGTGAACCAGCCCACCGGACGCGGCGTCTGCGCCAGCGCGGGCGTCAGGATCAGGTCCCACGCCGAGTACTGTGCCAGCGTGTCGCGCTGGAACCGCCGCAGGAACGCCAGGCACTCGTTGAGCTTCGCGGCGCTGCGCTGCTGTGCGCGGCGCCGGAACGTGCGTGTCAGCGGCGTCAGCAGGGCCTCCCGGTGCGGCGCGATCCGGGCTGCACCGACGCCCGCCGTCCACGCGGTGGTGAACGCGTCAGGGTAGCGGTTGTCGTACCGGATCTCAGCCTCGGCCACATCGTGACCGGCGCCGGTGAGCAGCCGGATGCCGGCCTCCAGCGCGTCCAGCGCCTCCGGATCCGGGGTGAACGGGAAGATCCCCGCCCAGGGGCTGTCCAGGCTGATGCCGATCCGCAGCGAAGCAGGAGCCCTGTTCACGGCATCCAGGTACCCTGCGTTCGGCGCCAGGACGTCCAGCATCAACGCGGCGTCGGCAGCGGAGCGCGCCAGCGGACCGGCTACCACCAGGCCCGCAGGATCCCCGCTGCTTTCACCCGCCGGGACAACACCGCGTCCGGGCTTCAGGCCCAGCAGCCCGCACGCCGCCGCCGGGATCCGGATGGATCCGCCGCCGTCGGTTCCCGGAGCAAACGGCACCAGCGCCGCTGACACGGCAGCGGCGCTACCGCCGGAGGAACCGCCCGAGCTCTTGCTCAGGGCATAGGGATTGCGAGACGGCGGCGCAATGCGGTTCTCGCTGTAGGCCGTCAGCCCGAATTCGGGAACCTGCGTCTTGCCGAGGGAGATGGCCCCGGCACCCCTGAGAGCTGCGGCGAGGGCGCCGTCGGCCGGGGCCGGACGCCGGTCCAGCGCTGCGCTGCCGTGGGTGGTGACCACGCCGGCAACGTCGGTGAGGTCCTTGAAGGCCACGGGCATTCCATGCAGCGGCGGCAGCGGCTGGTCCTGGCGACGTCGGGCGAATAGTGCGTCCGCCGCTGCGGCCTCGGCCATCGCCCGCGGCCCGGTGACGGTGATGAAGGCCCCCAGCTTCGGGTTCGAATCCTCGATCCTCGCCAGGAAATGGGCGGTGACCTCGCGGGCGGAGAGTTCCCCGGAACGCAGAGCTGCCCTGAGCTGCACGGCCGGAAGGCGGTGGATGTCAGCCAGGCGGTGTGGGGCGGACACTATACTCCTTTGCGGCGGCTCGCGGGCTCCCGACCAGCGTAACCTGTGCGGCGGCGGCGGGGTGCCGGTGCTGCGCTGGCGATACGCTGGAGCTGAGAGAGCTTGAAGCCAAGGAGAGGACTCCCGTGAGCGACTTCGATACCGTCACCGTGAAGGACGTCCCCGCGGACGCCACCATTCTGGACGTGCGGGAGGACTACGAATGGGCAGCAGGGCACGCTGAAGGTGCCCTGCACATCCCAATGGATCAGTTGCCCGGGCACCTGGACGACCTCGACCCGGACGAGGACCTGTATGTCATCTGCCGGACCGGCGGGCGTTCTTTCAGGGCGGCGCATTGGCTGGTTGGCCAGGGTTACTCGGCGGTGAACGTGGCCGGCGGCATGGACCAGTGGCTCGAATCCGGCAAGCCGCTGGTGTCCGACAACGGGCTCAAGCCCGTGATTCTTTAAGCCGCTCCTCCTGCCCGAGCTTCCCGAACGCGCCCACACGCGCACGCGCCCACACCCGCAAAGGACCATCCATGCCCGCCGCCCGCCGCACCTACACCTTCCTCGGCCCCGAGGGCACCTTTACCGAGGCGGCGCTTCTACAGGTTCCGGATGCAGCCGAAGCGGTGCGCATCCCGTCCTCCAACGTCAATGCGGCGCTGGACCGGGTGCGGGACGGGTCGGCCGATGCGGCGATGGTGCCCATCGAGAACTCGGTGGAAGGCGGGGTGACGGCCACCCTGGACGCCATTGCCGCCGGACAGGAACTGAGGATCATCCGTGAGGCCCTCGTGCCCATCAGCTTCGAGCTCGTGGTACTGCCTGGCGTCGAACTCTCGCAGATCCGCCGGATTTCCACGCACGGGCACGCCTGGGCCCAGTGCCGGCTGTGGGTGGACGAACATATTCCCGGTGTTGAATATATTCCCGGCTCTTCCACAGCGGCCGCCGCGATTGGCCTGCTGGAGGGTGACGCGCACTACGACGCCGCCATCTGCGCGCCGATAGTCGCCACCGAGCAGGCCGGACTGAGGGTCCTGGCCGAGAACATCGGAGACAACCCCGGCGCGGTGACCCGTTTCATTCTGGTCAGCCGCCCGGGCGTCCTCCCGGCCCGGACCGGCGCGGATAAGACGACGGTGGTGGTCCCCCTTCCCGAGGACCGGCCCGGCGCGCTGATGGAGATCCTGGACCAGTTCGCAACCCGCGGCGTTAACCTGAGCCGCATTGAGTCCCGCCCCACCGGGCAGTACCTGGGGCACTATTTCTTCAGCATCGACGCCGACGGCCACGTGGGCGATGCGCGGGTGGCCGATGCCCTAGCCGGCCTGCACCGCATCAGTCCGGCCACGCGGTTCCTCGGCTCCTACGGCCGTGCCGACGCACAGGCTCCCGTGGTGCCGGCGCACACGTCCGACGAGGCATTCCAGGCAGCGCATGCATGGGTCAAAGAGATACTCGCCGGCGAATCCCTGGGCTCGGAGACGCCGGTGGAAGCTTCGCCCTCAGCGTAGATAAATGCCCCTCGGGGCACTTCCCTGCCTCTGTTGCTGTGCGTATGCTTGCTTGATCAACAAAGGGATGGCCCCAGCGAAAGGAGCGGGTCATGTCAGATCAGAAGGACAATGACGGCCAGGGAATGATCGTCAATCCCAAACCCACAGCTGAGAACCAGGACTGGGACGGGGACGAGGCCGACCGTGCGGACCGCCTGCGCTTCGAAGAGGAGCAGGCCATGATCCGCGAACAGTCCGAGGCCCGGGCAGCCGCAAAGGCCGCTGCCGAGGCCGCCAAGCACGCACAGTCAGCCTAGGCAGGCTGTCCCGGGCGCATTCCGAGGCGGGCCGTTTCCTCCCTGACCCGCACCAGCAGAGACCTGGGCTCCACTTGGACCGTCACCTTCGTGGCATCTCCGGACGTGTCGCCGTCGAGCTGCGTTGGCAGGGGCTCCGGGCTTTTGATGACCACCTTGCCGGAGCGGTAGACGCTCATGACGGGCAGATGCCGCTTGTGCTTGAACAGGATTTTGGCGTACATCGCGAGCCAACCCACAGCACTGCGGGGGCTCATGACCACCACGTCCAGTATGCCGTCGTCGATCATGGCCTGCGGGATGAAGTCGATGCCGCCGGGAACAAGCCCGCAGTTCGCAAATAGCACGCTGCGGATCTTCCTGGACTGGTCCGGCTGGTCATCGAGCGAGATGGCGACCTTCTTCCTGCGCCCGGGAAGGTGCCGGACCCCCGCCTCCGTGTAGGCAAGCCAGCCGACGGCGCGCTTGAGGCCATCGTTCGTGTCACCCACCACCTCGGCGTCCATGCCGATGCCGGCGATGACGAGGAATGAGTGGCTTGAGGAGTGGCCGGTGTGGGAGTTTTCGATTTTCATCCGCGCCGTGTCGATGAACCGCTGGTGGCCAAAGAGCGCGGTCTGGATGTTGCCGTGCAGGTCGTAGACGTCCAGGTCCACGTTGCGGGCCAGCAGGTTGCCGGTGCCGAGGGGGACCAGGCCCATCGCCACCCCGGTGTGCGCCAGGGCCTCAGCCGCCACGCGCACGGTACCGTCGCCGCCGCCCACGAGAACGACGTCGGCGCCGTACTCCAGCGCAGCCCGGACCTGTGAGTGGCCCGGGTCCTCCTGCGTCGTTTCGAAGAAGCGGGGCTCCTCCCATCCTGCGGCCAGGCAGGCCCGCTGGATGGTGGCGCGGGCTTCATCGGCCTTGGCCTTGACGGGGTTGATGATGACGGCGACGCGCTGGCGTTCCAGGCCGTGTTCGTGGGCAATTTCCTTGACGGCGCTGCGGACGTGCAGGGCCTTCAGCCTGCGCACGCCCCACCAGCTGGAGACGGCGAAGGCCAGTGCTGCAGCGATCAGGACGTATAGAAGCAGGTCGCTCATGGTGCTCCAACACTATCCCGCCCCGAGTGTCCCGCAGATTCGATACCCTTGTCTGGTGATCGACGTAAAAGACCTCAGCGAAAATCCGGACAAGTTCCGCGCCAGCCAGCGCGCCCGCGGTGCGGACGAAACCCTGGTGGACGCGATCATCGACGCAGACGCCGCGCGCCGCGCGGCACTGATCAGCTTCGAAAACCTCCGCGCCGAACAGAACGTCTTCGGCAAGAAGGTGGCGCAGGCCAAGGGTGAGGAAAAGCAGGCGCTGCTCGCCGAGGTCCGGGAGCTGGCGGGCGCGGTGAAGGCCGCCTCCGCCGAGGCCGACGCAGCCCAGGCCAAGCAGGAAGAACTGCTGCGCACCATCCCCAACCTCATCGAGGACGGCGTGCCGGCCGGCGGCGAGGATGACTACGTGGTGGTCAAGACCGTCGGCACCCCGCGGGCATTCCCTGACTTCGAGCCCCGCGACCACCTCGAGATCGGCGAGCTGATCGGCGCGATCGACATGGAGCGCGGGGCCAAGGTCTCGGGCGCGCGCTTCTACTTCCTCCGCGGCGTCGGCGCCCGGCTGGAAATGGCCTTGCTGCAGATGGCCATGGAACAGGCCATTGAGGCCGGCTTCATCCCCATGATTACCCCCACGCTGGTACGCCCCGAGACCATGCAGGGCACCGGGTTCGACGTGAAGCACGACGCCGAGATCTACCGTCTCGCCGAAGACGACCTTTACCTTGTGGGCACCTCGGAGGTGCCCCTCGCCGGGTACCACGCGGACGAGATCCTGGACCTTACTTCCGGCCCCATCCGCTTCGCCGGCCAAAGCTCCTGCTACCGCCGCGAGGCGGGCTCGCACGGCAAGGACACCCGCGGGATCATCCGCGTCCATCAGTTCAATAAGGTGGAGATGTTCATCTACACCACAGTGGAAGCGGCCGCGGCCGAGCATGAACGCCTGCTGGCCTGGGAAGAGCAGATGCTGGCCAAGTGCGAGCTTCCCTACCGCGTGATCGACACCGCGGCCGGCGACCTCGGCATGTCCGCGGCCCGCAAGTTCGACTGCGAAGCCTGGGTCCCCACGCAGGGCGCCTACCGCGAGCTGACCTCCACGTCCAACTGCACCACCTTCCAGGCGCGCCGCCTCAACATCCGCGAGCGCGTGGTCAGCGAGGACGGCACCCCCAAGGGCACCCGTGCCGTCGCCACGCTCAACGGCACGCTGGCAACCACGCGCTGGATCGTGGCTCTCCTGGAACACCACCAGAACGCTGACGGCTCGGTCACCGTGCCTGCGGCCCTGCAGAAGTACCTCGGCGGGCTGCAGGTTCTCCCGGTTATCTGACATGAAGGGGCCTCCAGGCTCCGAATCTGTTGCGCGGGTAAATACTCACAGCGGGGACGACCTGTGAGTATTTACCGGCTGTTCACACGCTGCTGTGGCCTGCGTCCTAGCTGGTGTCAGGGGTGTCTGCTCTACTAGGAGGCATGACTACACTGACTGAATCCTCAGCCGCTGGCACCGAAGACCAGCGAGAACCGCAACAGCAGCTCATGATCGCCCTGGACGTCGACGGCACCCTTGTTGACCACGACGGCCACATGTCCGCAGCCGTCCGCGAAGCCGCGCAGGCCGTGGTCGCGGCTGGCCACGAGGTCCTGATTGCCACCGGGCGCTCCCTTAACGCCACGCTTCCCATCATCGAACAGATCGGCATGGAGCACGGCTACGCCGTCTGCTGCAACGGTGGCGTGACGCTGCGGCTGGACCCGGGGCTGCCCGACGGTTACGACATTATCCACAAGGCCACCTTCGACCCCGGCCCCGCGCTCCGCGCCCTCCGCAAGCGCCTTCCCTTGGCGAAATACGCGCTGGAGGACGAGGACGGCAACTTCCTTTCCACCGAGCGCTTCCAGGATGCCAGCTTCGGCGTCGAGGCCATCGGCGTCGACTTCCAGACCATGCTTGAGGCCACCGCGGTCCGCGTCGTGGTCTTCAGCGCGGAGAACACGCCGGAGGAGTTCAACGAAGCCATCGAGCAC
This sequence comes from Arthrobacter sp. 05T423, assembly GCF_056396245.1. NCBI lineage: Bacteria > Bacillati > Actinomycetota > Actinomycetes > Micrococcales > Micrococcaceae > Arthrobacter > Arthrobacter sp. 05T423. The sequence continues at coordinate 45,403 of NZ_JBFTLC010000011.1, read as the reverse complement.
ATCGGCCTTGCCGGCGTGACCTATTCAGTGGGCTGGACCGCATGGCTGGACATCGCCGCGGCCGGCGTAACGAAGGCCAGCGCGCTGGAAAACCTTCGCAGCTGCCTCGGCGTTGATCCCGCCGCCACGGTTGCCATCGGCGACGGCCGCAACGACATCGAGATGCTCACGTGGGCGGGCCGGGGGGTCGCCATGGGGCAGGCGCCGGAGGAAGTGGTGGCCGCCGCGGACGAGGTCACCAAGTCGGTGTACGACGACGGCGCCGCCCACGTGCTGCGCGGCCTCCTGTAAGCGGGACGCCGGTAAATCGGGTTCCGGTATCGCTCTGCCGCTAAAACGGGCTAGCGGACGTCGAGAATCAGCGCGAGCAGCCTGGCCGCCGCCGGCCGGGCTGCGTGCTCCTCGTTCCACTGGGACCTCGCCACCGCCTTGCTGACAGCCTGGGAGGTAATGCCGAGTTCCGCTGCCACGGTCTTCTGCTGTCCGCGCACACCGGGAGTCATCAGGTCCAGCACGCGCCACTCGGCCTCGCTCCTGTCCCGGACAATGTGGCCCAGCAGGCGGAGCACGGACTCTGACTCGGCAGCCACGTCTCGGAGCGGGCCCTCCACGGCCACGGGAATGCGCTCCTTGCTGTTGCGGAGGCGGTCCACGGCCCTGCGCGCATAGATGAGGCCGTGCCCGCTGGCGTCCTTGATCTGGTTCGGCAGCGGCTCATTCACGGGTCCCACGCCAATGCCCACATACCAGCTTCCGCAGCGGAGCGCGATCAGGGCGGCATCCACCGCCTGGTGCGGGCAATCCACGATTCCCTGCACCTCGTCCTCGACGGAGCGGTCAAAGTCCAGTCGCGCCGGGATATGCCGTAGGTCCTTGAGGAGATGCGGGACCCGGTCGCCGTCGCGCCGGCTGTCTGTTTGATTGATAGTCAGCGTGAACATGGTGGACATCAGACTACCCGGTGGCCACCCCGAGGCAAGCTGGGAGCCAGCGGGACGTTAGGGATCTCACGGCGCGGGCCTTTGCCGGAAAAGAACGACGGCGGGAGGTGCGGTTCATGAGGAACCGCGCCCCCCGCCGTCGGGCTTGAACGCTGACCGTCAGTGCGCTGCGGGCACGTAACGCTTGATGGAAGCCTCGAGTTCGGCTTCGGCGGCGGCGCGGTCGGCCCAGCCTTCGGCCCTGACCCACTTGCCGGGCTCCAGGTCCTTGTAACGGGTGAAGAAGTGCTCGATCTCCTTGATCAGGAACTCATTGACGTCGCTGACTTCCTGGATGTGGTCAAACCGGGGGTCCGCCGGGACGCAGAGGACCTTGGCGTCTCCGCCGCCGTCGTCGGTCATGTTGAAGACGCCGATCGGACGGGCTTCGACGATGACGCCCGGGTGCAGATCGAAGTCCTGCAGGAGCACCAGTGCGTCCAGCGGGTCGCCGTCTTCGCCGAGGGTGTTCTCGAAGAAGCCGTAGTGGGTGGGGTACTGCATGGAAGTGAAAAGGACGCGGTCCAGGCGGACTCGGCCGGTCTCATGGTCGACTTCGTACTTGACGCGCGATCCCTTGGGGATCTCGATGGTCACGTCATGCTTCATGGAATGCTCCTCGACGATTGCTTGGTGTTCGCGGCACACGCGATGATCAACCAAAAATGGACTGTCGGTGCCGCCGACTACTATTGAGGATATAGCGAGAGTCCCAGGTTTCAGGAACTAATGGGGTAATTTCAGGACTTTGAGGACCAGCAGCATGAGCGGCACCAGGGGCACGGCGAACGGCCGCGGCAGGCTTTCCACGATGGTCCGGAGCTGGCCCACCCTCCTGCTCACCGTGCTTCTCCTGGCGCTGGCCTTTCCCGCGGGGATGCTGATTGCGCCCGCGCTTACCGGCCCCGCCCAGTCCACTGCCCTGCCGGCGCAGACCCCCGCATGGCAGCGGGTTCCGGCACGCCTGTCCGTCCCGCAAGGCATCGACCCGCTCAGCCAAGCGGCACCGGTGCCGGTTCCCGCCAACGTGGCCTCCCGGCTGGACCCCGTCCTCAAGACCGACGGCGGCGGCACCTTCACGGCCGTGGTCCAGGACGCCGCCACCGGCAAGGTCCTGTATGACCGGGACGGCGCCGCCAACAGGATTCCGGCGTCCAACATGAAGCTCCTCACCGCCGTGGCTGCGCTGCGGGGGATCGGCCCAGAGGAACGGTTCAGCACCAGGGTCGTGACCGGCCCGGCCGCAACACCGGGCGCAACACCGGGGACCGCCACGAGGTCAGTCGTGCTCGTGGGCGGCGGTGATGTCCTGCTTGGCGCCGGCGACTCCGCTGAGTCCAAAGTCCTGGGCCATGCCGGACTCGCCACCCTGGCCAGACTGACTGCGGACTCCCTGCGGAACGGCGGCTTCAAGGGGCAGGTCCAGGTGCTCGTGGATGATTCCCTTTTCACGGGCCCTGCACTGAACCCGGCCTGGAGCCTGGATGACGTTGCAGCCGGAGAGACGGCACCGCTGTTTCCGCTGGCCCTGAACTCGGCGCGGTTTGATCCCGCGGACACCACGGGGCCGCGGCCCCAGGACTCCGCCATCGCCGCGGGGGAGGCGTTCGCTGTCCGGCTCAAAGCGGCCGGTACCGCCGCGGGCCTCACGGTGGCACCCGCCGTCGTCCGTCTTGGCGGAAAGCCGGCGGCGGACGCAAAGGTTCTCGCCGAAGTGCAGTCCGCCACGGTCAGCCAGCAAGTGGACCTCATGCTCCAGACGTCGGACAACTACCTCGCTGAAACCCTGGGCCGTATGACGGCGGTTGCGGGCGGCCGGCCGGCCACCAGCGACTCCGCAAGGGCCGCCGTCCTCAACGAACTCGCCGCACTGGGCATCCCCACGAAAGGCATGGCCACCGCGGACGTCTCCGGCTTGGCCCTGGGCAACCAGGTGTCCGCCCGTCAGTTCGCAGAGGTGGTTCGCGCCATCACCAACGGCCACGACACGCGGCTCCGGGCCGCACTGGCGGGATTCCCGGTGGCCGGACTGACGGGCACGCTCGGCGACAGATACATCGACGAGTCCACGGCCGAGGGTGCCGGCCTGGTGCGGGCCAAGACGGGAACCCTGAATTCGGTCATCGCCCTGAGCGGGTACGTGGTGGACGCTGACGGCCGGCTCCTGGTGTTCTCGTTCATCGGCAACGGCCTGACGCCGGGCGCGGAGGGCAACAAGCCGGCGCTGGACACCGCCGCCACGGCGCTGGCCGGCTGCGGCTGCAGCTAGGCCTGCCCCGGCTTCCGGTGCCGCCTGTGCCGGTTCGCCGGTCAGCGAACTTAAGGCGCGCTGCAGGGCGCATATGTTCTGATGGACCGTATGGAGTCCACTGCAAGCCAGTCATCCGCCCCGGCCCAGGCCCTCATCAACTGGGACCTCGCCGCGTCCGCAGCAGCACGGCTGGCTCCGCCGGGTCCGTCGCTGACCGCCGCCGAGATCGGGGACGCCGTCTCCCAGCTGCGCAAGCTGGCAGATGCCTCCGTTCCGTTCGTCCACGAGATCACGGGACTGGAGGCCGCCCGCGACCTTCGTGACTCATCAGTCCTGGTGGTGGACCGCGCCTCCTGGGCGAAGGCCAACACACAGAGTTTCGCGGTGATGCTCAAGCCCGCCATCGAAAAGATGCTGGAGAACCGCCGCGGCACCATCAGCCCCGGAGCCGCCACCGTCAGCGGCGCCATCACCGGCAGCCAGCTCGGCGCCGTGCTGGCCTTCCTCTCCAGCAAGGTCCTGGGCCAGTACGATCCCTTTGCTGCCCTCGCCGAAGGATCACAGGCGCCGTCGGGCGGCCGCCTGCTGCTCGTCGCGCCCAACATCATCGCCGTCGAGCGCGAGCTCAACGTGACCCCCGCGGATTTCCGGCTCTGGGTGTGCCTGCACGAGCAGACCCACCGGGTGCAGTTCGCCGCAGCGCCTTGGCTCCGCCACCACATGCTCAACGAGATCGACAACCTCAGCGGGCACCTTCTGGGCAACGTCGACTCCCTGATGGAACGCGCCTCGGCGGCCGCACGCTCGCTCAAGGACCGGGCCGCCTCCGGGGCAACGCCCGGCCGCGGGGCCATCCTGGACCTCCTGCAGGATCCGGAGGAAAAGGCCTCACTCTCCCACCTCACGGCGGTCATGAGCCTGCTCGAAGGCCACGCCAACGTGGTGATGGACGCCGTGGATGCCAGCATCGTCCCGTCCGTGAAGACCATCCGGCAGCGGTTCAACGCCCGCGGCAAGGACAGGGGCGTCATCGAGAAATTCATCCGCAGCCTGCTGGGCCTCGATGCCAAGATGAAGCAGTACAGCGACGGCGCCAAGTTTGTCCGCGCTGTGGTGGACGTGGCCGGGATGGACGGGTTCAACCGCGTCTGGGAAGCCCCGGCGAACCTGCCCACCGAGGAGGAGATCCACAACGCGAGGATCTGGCTCGACAGGATGGGTTTCTAGGTTTCCGTGCAACACCTCCCCAACACTGCCGGCGGCCCTGTTCCCGGCGGCAGTCTTCCCAGTGGCGGTCTTCCCAGCGGAAGGCGGCGGCCGGGACGGCTGGCGCCGGTGCTCGGCACGGCCCGAAAGATGCTTCAGGATGCACTGGCCGAAGCAGGCTACCCCCAGCGGGTCCTGGTGGCCTGCAGCGGCGGCCCTGATTCCCTGGCTCTCGCGGCTGTGGCCGCCTACTTCGCCCGGCGCGGCCACGTGGACGGCCGGCCGGTTACCGTCGGCGCGGTGATTGTGGACCACCAGCTGCAGCCCGGCTCTTCCGAGGTTGCGGCGAGAACGGCTGAGACGCTCCGGGGGGTCGGCCTGGACCCGGTGCAGATCCGCACGGTTGACGTTGCCGCCACCGGTTTCGGTCCGGAAGCTGCAGCACGCGACGCCCGCCATGCCGCACTGGAGGAGGCGGCGGGGGAGTGGAGAGCCGGCGCCATCCTCCTCGGCCACACGCTCGATGACCAGGCGGAGCAGGTGCTGCTGGGCCTGGCCCGCGGCTCGGGCACGCGGTCCCTGGCCGGGATGCGCCCTGCACGGGGAAAGCTGCTCCGGCCGTTCCTTGGCCTCCGCAGGGCAGACACCCTGGAGATTTGCCGCGCGGAGGAGCTCGAGCCCTGGCACGACCCCAGCAACGCCGATCCCGCTTTCGCCCGCTCGCGGACCAGAGTGGAGGTCATGCCGGTGCTGGAGGAGAAACTCGGTCCGGGCGTGGCCGAATCCCTGGCCCGCACCGCTGCCATCCTCCAGCTGGATGCAGACTATCTCGAGGACGTGGCCAACAGCACTTACGCGTCGCTCGTAGAAAACGACGGACCGGACAGTAGCCTGCCGGAGGCCGCCCTGGCTGAACTGGCCCCGGCCATCAGGTTCCGGGTGATCGCGAAGGCCGCTGCCGGCGTCGGCGGTCAACAGCCCAGCTACCAGCGCCTTATGGCGGCCGAGGCGCTGTTGCGTCGGAAGGGCTCTGCCGGGCCGGTGGAACTGCCCGGCGGGGTCAGCGTGTACCGGCTTTCGCTTGCCGAGCTGCAGGACGGGGAGCGTACCCGGGGCCAGAGCGGGGTGGGCGGCGTTCCCCGCGAGGCCGCGCGCTGTGGGAAGCTTGTATTCCGGCTTCATAAACCGTCCCGCAAATAGTCGCACCCGCATCTACACAGGAGCAATTGGTGGATTCATCCGACGTCCAGGCAGACCTCAAGCACGTTCTCTACACCAAGGAACAGATCCAGCAGCGCATCACCGAGCTCGCGGCCCAGATCGACAAGGACTACGAAGGGCGCGACCTGCTCATCGTCGGTGTGCTGAAGGGCGCTGTCATGGTCATGGCCGACCTCGCGCGGGCACTCCACAGCCACGTCTCCATGGACTGGATGGCTGTGTCCTCCTACGGCTCCGGCACGCAGTCCTCCGGCGTGGTGCGCATACTCAAGGACCTCGACACGGACCTGATGGGCAAGGACGTGCTCATCGTCGAGGACATCATCGACTCCGGCCTTACCCTGTCCTGGCTGAAGACCAACCTCGAATCCCGCGGCACTGCGTCGGTGGAAATCTGCACCGCCTTCCGCAAGCCGACCGCCGCCAAGGTGGAGATCGACGTCAAGTACGTCGGCTACGACATCCCCAACGAGTTCGTGGTGGGCTACGGCCTGGACTACGCCGAAAAGTACCGCAACTTGGACTTCGTGGGCACCCTCGCCCCGCACGTCTACGAGTAGAGACCTCTCGCAAGGCATTTTTGCTCCACTTTCGCCGCACGCGCCGGTGTCGGGCCCTCACAACACGGGTCCGACAGCGGCGCGTGCCACTTAAGCGCGCGCCACTTAAAGAGGTGCAGAAAAGTGCTTGTTCAGGCCGTGCGAGGAAGTCCGTGGGCTGCATGCCGTCCAGCGTGGCCCAGCCGCGTTGGATCCTGGCAGGGGGGCCTGGGTATGTGGACAGCGGAGGCCGCCGCGGGCCTGTGGAGGGCAGGTGTCCGCCAGGTGCCCGGGCGTTTCTGCAGCACTTTCACGGCGCGCTGCGTGGCGTGGCTCAGCAATCCGGCCGGGCGTTTTCCGGGCTGCCCGGAAAGGGTGCAGAAATGCCGGCGGCGGACCCGTTGGCGACGCGACCGCGCTCCGACCAGCCACTACGCCCTGAGGGAACTTTTGTATTACACCGTGCGTGAATTACTCCTGACGGTGTATAGCTAGAAACGACGCAGCACCACACGCGCGCAGTCCTCGCGCCGTGCAGCACTACCAGGAGGGACGGGGCCAGCCCCCGAACAGATGAAAGCTAAGAGTTTCTTCAAGGGCCCGGGCATTTGGATCATTGTGGTGGTCGGCATGCTCCTGCTGGCCTTTGCAACGTTGGCTCCGGGCGGCTCGACGCGCATCGACACGCAGCCGGGCCTCGAGCTTCTCGCCCAGAGCGGCAAGGTGGAACAGGCCAAGATCTTCGACGGCGAAAACCGCGTCGACCTGGTGCTGAAGGACAACCTCGTCATCGACGGCCAGGACAAGGGCAAAAACGTCCAGTTCTTCTTCGTCAATGACCGCGGTCCGGACATCGTCAAGGCCGTGACTGCCGCCAACCCCTCCAAGGGCTACACGGACCAGCCGGTGGAGAGCAACTGGCTCTCGGGACTGTTCTCGCTGCTGGTGCCTGTGCTGCTGCTCGGCGTCCTCTTCTGGTTCCTGCTCTCCCGCATGCAGGGCGGCGGCTCCAAGGTCATGCAGTTCGGCAAGTCCAAGGCCAAGATGGTCAGCAAGGACATGCCCCAGGTGACCTTCGCTGACGTCGCCGGCGCAGACGAGGCCGTCGAGGAACTGCAGGAGATCAAGGAATTCCTTGCAGAGCCGGCAAAGTTCCAGGCCGTGGGCGCCAAGATCCCCAAGGGGGTGCTGCTCTACGGCCCTCCGGGCACCGGCAAAACCCTGCTGGCGCGCGCCGTCGCAGGTGAGGCCGGCGTCCCGTTCTTCTCCATCTCCGGCTCCGACTTTGTGGAAATGTTCGTCGGTGTGGGTGCTTCCCGCGTCCGCGACCTGTTCGAGCAGGCCAAGTCCAACGCGCCCGCCATCATCTTTGTCGACGAAATCGACGCCGTCGGCCGCCACCGTGGTGCCGGCATCGGCGGCGGCAACGATGAACGCGAGCAGACCCTCAACCAGCTCCTGGTCGAGATGGACGGCTTCGACGTCAAGACCAACGTCATCCTGATCGCGGCCACCAACCGGCCCGACGTGTTGGACCCGGCGCTGCTGCGCCCAGGGCGCTTCGACCGCCAGGTTTCCGTGGAAGCCCCGGACCTGATCGGGCGCGACCAGATCCTCCAGGTCCACGCCAAGGGCAAGCCGATCGCGCAGGGTGTGGACCTCAAGGCCGTGGCCAAGAAGACCCCCGGCTACACCGGCGCTGACCTGGCCAACGTGCTGAATGAAGCTGCGCTGCTGACCGCCCGCTCCAACGCCAACCTGATCGACGACCGCGCACTGGACGAGGCCATCGACCGCGTCATGGCCGGCCCGCAGAAGCGCAGCCGCGTCATGAAGGAGCACGAGCGCAAGATCACCGCGTACCACGAGGGCGGCCACGCCCTGGTAGCCGCCGCGCTGCGGAACTCCGCTCCGGTCACCAAGATCACCATCCTGCCCCGCGGCCGGGCCCTGGGCTACACCATGGTGGTCCCGGAGAACGACAAGTACTCCATCACCCGCAACGAGCTGCTGGACCAGATGGCCTACGCCATGGGCGGCCGCGTGGCCGAGGAAATCGTCTTCCACGATCCGTCCACCGGCGCCTCGAACGACATCGAAAAGGCCACCGCCACGGCCCGCCAGATGGTCACTCAGTACGGCATGAGCGAGCGCGTGGGTGCCGTGCGCCTGGGCCAGGGCGGCGGAGAGCCGTTCCTGGGCCGCGACGCCAGCCACGAGCGGAATTACTCCGACCAGATCGCCTACATCGTGGATGAGGAGGTCCGCCGCCTGATTGACCAGGCCCACGACGAGGCCTACGCCATCCTGACCGAGAACCGGGACGTCCTGGACCGGCTGGCCCTGGAACTCCTGGAACGGGAAACCCTGAACCAGCTCGAAATCGCTGACGTCTTCCGAGACATCCGCAAGCGCGACTTCCGCGAGGTCTGGCTGTCCAAGGAAACCCGCCCGGTGCAGAGCGCCGGTCCGGTGGAGTCGCGGCAGGAGCGTGCCGAACGCGAGGCCCAGGAAGAAGCCAAGGAAGCCCGGCTGGAGGAGCCGCTGGACGCGATTCCGCCGCATCCCCAGGGTGTTCCGGAGGACGCCTCCTTCCAGGGCGGAGTAACGGAAGCCGGACCAGACGGCCACCACGGCTAAGCTCTTTGGTGTGACTCACTTCGACGACGACGACCTCACCGCCACCGCCGACCCTTCGGCGGTGGCCGGATCAGGCCACCACCACAAGGTGGACAGGCCCCGGATTGAAGCAGCTGTGCGGGAAATCCTGCTGGCCATAGGCGAGGACCCGGACCGCGGCGGGCTGCAGGACACGCCCAAGCGCGTGGCCAAGGCCTATGCCGAGGTCTTTGCTGGCCTGCACCAGGATCCGGGCAGCGTGCTCGGCACCACCTTCGACCTCGACCACGAGGAGCTTGTGCTGGTCAAGGACATCCCGTTCTACTCCACGTGCGAGCACCACCTGGTGCCGTTCCACGGCGTCGCGCATGTGGGGTACATCCCCTCGCACGACGGCAGGGTGACGGGCCTGAGCAAGCTGGCACGCCTGGTGGACATCTACGCCCGCCGCCCGCAGGTGCAGGAGCGCCTCACCACGCAGATCGTTGAAGCACTGGTCACATTCCTCAAGCCGCGCGGAGCCATCGTGGTGGTGGAATGCGAACACATGTGCATGTCCATGCGCGGCATCCGCAAGCCCGGAGCCAAGACCGTCACAAGCGCGGTTCGCGGGCAACTTCATGATCCGGCCACCCGCGCCGAAGCCATGAGCCTCATACTCGGAAGGTAAAAAACAGACTATGGATTCCCTAGCTGCAGCACCTGGAACCGGCCCCGCAACGTCACCCCTGCCCATCCTGCGCAAACCGCGGCCGGCAGCCAAGTTCGAAGCCCTGCCCACAGACCGCACGCTCGTCATGGGCATCCTCAACGTCACCCCCGATTCCTTCAGCGACGGCGGCAAGCACGCGACGGCGGACACCGCCATCGCCGCCGGCCTGCGCATGTTCTACGCGGGGGCCGACATCATCGACGTCGGCGGGGAATCCACCCGTCCCGGCGCGGAGGAAGTCAGCCCGGCGGAAGAGCAGCGGCGGGTGGTGCCTGTCATCGCAGCCCTCGTGAAGGCCGGCGCGCTGGTCAGCATCGACACCACCCACGTCTCCACCGCCGAAGCCGCGCTGAATGCCGGTGCGGCGGTCATCAACGACATCTCCGGCCTCAGCATCGAACCCGGCATGGCCGAACTCGTGGCGAAGACCAAGGTGCCGTACGTCCTGACCCACCGCCGCGGCGACGCCAAGACCATGACTTCCCTGACGGAGTACGACGACGTGGCTGACGACGTCGTCTCCGAGCTGAGCGGCGTCCGCGACAAGCTGTACGCAGCCGGCGTCCTTCCCGAGCAGATCATCGTGGACCCGGGCATCGGGTTCTCGAAGACGGACGTGCAGAACTGGGAACTGCTGCGGAACCTGGACCGGCTCGATGCCATGGGCCACAAGGTGCTGGTGGGCGCGTCCCGCAAGCGCTTCCTGGGCACGCTCCTGACGGTCGCCGGGAAGGCGGCGCTCCCGGAAGAGCGCGACGCCGCCACCGCCGCGATCACAGCCATCAGCGCCGCCCGCGGCGCGTGGGCCGTCCGCGTGCACGACGTCGGACCCAGCCTTGACGCCGTCAAGGTTGCCGCCCGCATGGCGGCCCCGGATCACGGCCACTGACCAGGAAAGGCCGAGCAGAACCGTCATGGACAGGATCTCGCTGACCGGTGTCACCGCCACCGGCTACCACGGGGTGTTTGATTTTGAGCGCCGCGAAGGCCAGCCGTTTGTTGTGGACGCCGTGCTGCATCTGGATTTCAGCCAGGCTGCAGTTTCGGACGACGTCCGCGACACCGCGCACTACGGTGAGGTGGCCGGACGGATCACCGACTGGATCACCGGCGAGCCGTTGAACCTGATCGAGGGATTGGCGGTGCGGATGGCGGAGGGACTGCTCAAGGAGTTCAAAATCCAGGCCGTGGAGATCACGGTGCACAAGCCGAAGGCGCCCATCGAGGTTCCTTTCGGCGACGTCGCCGTCACCGTTTTCAGGGAGCAGCCATGAATCCGGCACGCGCAGTGGATGAGAAACCGGTGCATGAGAAGCCGGCTCCAGCGAAGACCGGCTACACGCGGGCGGTGCTGGCGCTTGGCAGCAACCTCGGGGCGCGGAACGAGACACTCTCCGAGGCCGTGGCGGACCTTGTGGACCGTCCGGAGGTGCGGCTCCTCGCCGTCTCGCCGATAGTGCAGACCAAGGCTGTTGGCGGCCCTACTGGCCAGCCGGACTTCCTCAACATGGTGATTTCCGTCGAAACATCACTGGAACCGCTGGAGCTCCTGAAGCACTGCCAGTCGGTGGAGAACAAGCACCACCGGGTGCGTGAGGTCCGTTGGGGGCCGCGCACGCTCGACGTCGATGTCGTTGTCTACGGGGACGTCGTGAGTTCTGATCCTGTGCTCACCCTGCCCCATCCGCTCGCGGCGGAACGGGCTTTCGTGCTCTTCCCCTGGTCCCAGATGGACCCCTCGGCCACCCTGGACGGGCAGCCGGTGGGGGAGCTGGCCGCCAGGGCCACCGACTTCCCGGACCTGAAGCCGTTCGACGGTTTCGGGGATTTCGACGGCGTTCCCGCCGGCGGGGCGGTGGAGCAGCCGTGAAGCCCGTGAGCCCGCTGCTGCTCGCAGTCGTGGGCGTAGCCTTGGCCATCGCAGGCTGGTCCGCTGCCGTCCTGACCGTCCGCTATGGCATGGCCACCCCGGTCCTGCCGGCCACGGCCCTGGTCACCATGGGCGTCATCGTGGCGCTGACCCTGGTGCTGGGCATCCGCGTTCTCCGCTGGCGGAACGGCAAGAAGAAGAAGATGCTGAACCCCATCCTGGCGGCGTGGACGCTGGTCCTCGCCCAGGCCTGTGCGTTCACCGGTGCGATGCTGCTGGGGTGGCACGCCGGGATCTTCCTGGACCAGCTGCGGTTCTGGAGCATCCGCAGCGGGCTGGACGTCACCTGGCTCGCCCTTGGCATGGCGGGCGGCGGCCTGGTCATGATCGTGGTGGGTCTCGTCGTCGAACGTTTCTGCAGGATTCCGCCGGAGGACGGCGAGACTGACGCCAGCGAGGGGCTGCCGGGCCACGGCCGGGGCAAGGCCAAGGGGGAAGGCGAGTATGCCTACCGCGGCGATTGATCCTCCCGGGATCACCTGGCTGCGCGTGTCCCCGAAGTACGTCACGGTCCGGCTCGTTGAGTGGGCCCTCGGCAACCTGGTCATGGTGGCCGTGCTGAGCCTGCCGCTGGTGTTCGTCCGGCTCGGCTGGTGGAGGTGGCCGCCCCTGTGGCTGGCCATCGGCATTCCCGCTTTCATGCTGCTGCTGGCACTGTGGCGCCTGGTGCTGATCCCGCGGCAGGTGCGGGCCATCGGCTATGCCGAGCGCGACGACGACCTGCTGATCCGCGGCGGCATCTTCTTCCAGCGCGTCATGGTGGTGCCGTATGGCCGTATGCAGTACGTGGACATCAGCGCCGGACCGGTGGAACGCGGGCTGGGGCTGTGCACCCTGAAACTGCACACGGCATCCGCCGGAACCAACGCCGGCATTTCGGGACTTCCCGCCGAGGAAGGCGCCCGGCTCAGGGAACAGCTCTCGGCCCGCGGCGAAGCCAGGCTGGCCGGGCTGTGAGCGCCGGCGGCCCCGCTTCCGGAAGGCCCGACGGCGAGTGGCTGCGTGTGCACCCTGCGACACCGTTCGTGCGGGGCTGGGTTGCGCTGGCGGCCATCGGGTACTTCTTCGGGCGGGACAGCTTCGAACGGATCCTGCAGGGCCAGACGCTTTTCGATGACCGCATTGCCGGGCGCGCCCCGTGGCTCCTGGGTGGCGGGGCGCTAATGCTGGTGCTGGCGGTGCTGGGCTTCATCCTGTCCTGGTACTTCACCCGCTATCAGGTGGCGGAAGGCTACGTCCGCGTCAACACCGGCTTCCTGTTCAAGCAGCAGCGGCAGGCCCGCCTGGACCGGGTCCAGGCCATCGACATCGTCCAGCCGCTGCTCGCCAGAATTTTCGGCCTCGCGGAACTCAAGTTCGAAGTCGCGGACGCCGGCCAATCGGCCGTCCGGCTGGCGTACCTCCGCATCGACGACGCCCGGCAGTTGCGCGCCACCATTCTCGCCCGTGCGTCGGGTGTCCGGCTGGATCCTGCGTACCCCGAAGCAGCCGCTCCTGAGGCGCCGGAGCAGCAGGTCCTGCGGGTCCCGCCGTCGCGCCTGTTCGGCTCGCTCCTGTTCAGCGAGCAGACCGTGTTCATTGTCCTGGGCGCCGCGGCATCCGTGATGCTGTCCGCGCTGACCGAGAACAGGGCCTTTTTCCTCTACCTGATTCCGGCGGCACTCGGCCTCATTGCCGCGTACTGGAACTCGTTCACCAAGGGCTACAACTTCACCGCGGCCATCTCCCCGGACGGCATCAGGCTCCGGTACGGGCTGCTCGACACCCAGGCCCAGACCCTGCCGCCCGGCCGGATCCAGGCGCTCAGGGTGGCGCAGCCACCGTTGTGGCGCCTCTTCGGTTGGTACCGGATGCAGGTCAACGCCGCCGGCTACGGAGCCGCCGGGGCGAACAACGGCGAGGCCGGCGCCCGCACCACGCTGTTGCCGGTGGGGAAAATGGATGACGTCCTGAACATGCTGGCCCTCGTGCTGCCCGACCCGGGAACGGCAGAACCGCTGCGTGTCTTCCACCAGGGCGTGAACGGACTGGATTCCGAGGCCGGATTCGTCACCAGCCCGCGCCGGGCGCGGCTGCTGGCTCCTCTGGGCTGGCGGCGCAACGCGTTCGCGGCCACGGACACCGCGCTGCTCATGCGGTCGGGCCGCTGGTGGCGGCAGCTCGTGGTGGTGCCGCACCAGCGGACGCAATCGATCGCGATGCAGCAGGGACCGCTCGCGCGCCTGTTCGGGCTGGCCGACCTCGTGCTGCACACCACCGCAGGTCCGGTGGCGCCGCGGGTGATCCAAGCGGACATCCGCCAGGCGCAGGCGCTCTTCGACGCGCAGGCAGCCCGCGCCCGCGCGGCCCGCCTGCGGCAGACGAGTGAGCAGTGGCTGGCCCAGCTGGCCCCGGCCCCAACTCCGCTGGTTGAGCCCGCCCCGCTGCCGCCGGTTGGGCAAGGCCCTCCGGACTCCGACAAGCTCGATCAACGACCAACCACAGCACCCCAACAGGAAGGCCAGCAACGTGGCTAAGCCAGGACGCCTCGGCATCGGAATCATTGGTGCCGGCAAAGTGGGCGCAGTCCTCGGTGCGGCGCTGCGCGCGTCCGAGCACGCCGTCGTCGGGGTTTCCGCCGTCTCCGACGCCAGCCGGGAACGGGCCGAAACCCTGCTGCCCGGCGTTCCGGTCCTGGAGATCCAGGACATCGTGGAACGCTCGGAACTGGTCCTCCTGGCCGTTCCGGATGACGCGCTCGGCGGGCTTGTGGAGGGGCTGGCCAAGCTGGGCGCGTGGCAGCCCGGCCAGCTCGTGGCGCACACGTCGGGCCGGTTCGGCGTCGGCGTGCTGCATCCTGTCCGGGCAGCGGGCGCCGTGCCGCTGGCCCTGCACCCGGCCATGACCTTCACCGGCATGAGCCTGGACCTGACCCGGCTGCTGGACTGCACCTTCGGGGTGACCGCGGACGCCGCGATGCTCCCCATCGCCCAGGCACTCGTCGTCGAGATGGGAGCCGAACCGGTGGTGATCGCCGAGGGTGACCGCACCATCTACCACGCCGCCCTGGCCCACGGTTCGAACCATCTGGTCACGCTCGTGGCGCAGGCGTCGCAGCTGCTGGGCGAGGTGGGTGTGGAGTTTCCTGAGCGCATGCTCGGGCCGCTGCTGCGGGCGACTTTGGAGAATGCGTTGGCCTCCGGCGAGTCTGCCCTGACGGGCCCGGTGGCCCGCGGCGACACGGGAACGGTGGACGCGCACGCCCGCGCGCTGCGGGAGCACGACGGCGGCGCAGGCGGTGACGTCCTCGCAGCGTACCTCGCCATGGCACTCGCTACCGCCAGGCGCGCGGAAGCGCGGGGCCTGCTGAAGCCGGACCAGGCGCAGAATATACGTATCGCACTTGAGGGCACGGATGACGAGGGCCCGGATGCAGACGGCACTGGCGAAAACGGCCACTGATGAAAACCGGCCACAGGGCCAAGGGAGGACACTGACATGGCAATCCGACTCGTAACGACGGCAGACTCCCTACGGGCGCAAAGCAGACTGCTCCTGACGCAAAAGAACGGCTCGTCCGTGGGCCTGGTGCCCACCATGGGCGCCCTGCATGCCGGCCATGGGCGGCTGGCGCGGGCCGCCGTCGAACAAAATGACGTTGTGGTGGCCTCCATCTTTGTGAACCCGCTGCAGTTCGGCGAGGCGCAGGACCTGGACCGGTATCCGCGGACCCTCGAGGCGGACATGGGCCTGCTCGAGAAACAGGGCGTGGACCTGGTCTTTGCGCCGTCGGTAGAGGAGATGTACCCGGGCGGCCAGCCGATGGTCAGGATCACCTCCGGTCCGCTGGGGGAGAAGTGGGAAGGCGCGTCTCGGCCAGGCCACTTCGACGGCGCACTTACTGTGGTGGCCAAGCTGCTGCACCTGGGCATCCCCGGGACAGGCCTGCCTGGCGGCGGCGCCTTCGTTGCCGGTTCCGGCGGCGGCCTGCCGGCATACCGCGCCTACTTCGGGCAGAAGGACGCCCAGCAGCTGGCCCTGGTGCGCCGGATGGTGGCGGACCTGAACTTTCCCGTCGAGATCGTTGCCGTGCCAACCGCCCGCGACGCCGACGGGCTGGCATTGTCCAGCCGGAACCGTTTCCTCTCCGACGAGGAACGGGACGCCGCCCTCGTCCTGTCCCGCGCGCTGCACCTCATCGAAGAGCGGGCCAATGCCAACGAGCCCCTTGATGTCGCCTCGGCCAAAGACCTGATCGGGTCCCAGCCGCTGGTCCAGCTCGATTACCTCGACGTCGTTGATCCCGTTACGCTGGAGCCGCTGGCCGAGAACTGCCGCGAGACGCCCTTCCGCGGCGAGGGGCTGGCACTGGTTGCCGCGAAGGTGGGGCCCGTGCGGCTGATCGACAACGTGCCGCTTAGCTCTTAATCCCCTGTGCGGGGAATGGGTCCGGCCACTACACTGTTGGAGTCTGCAGCGGCGCTGACCGCCAGCCACCACTCCAACTCCCTAAGGGCCTCGCCATGTCTACCAACGTCACGTCCAATTCGTCTGGTGAACCTGCCCGGGAGCCGGCCGCTCCCGCTCCCGCTGTCTCCCCGGCCGCAGCCCCGGCATCCCCGGCCGCAGCCCCGGCGTCGGACAGGATGTCCCGTGAGTCCGTGACGGTCATCGCCACGCTGCTGGTGGCCACGTTCGTGGTGATCCTGAACGAAACCATCATGAACGTTGCCCTGCAGCGGCTCATGGTGGACCTGCGCGTGGATGCCCCCACCGTTCAGTGGCTTTCCACCGGGTTCATGCTGACCATGGCCGTGGTGATTCCCACCACCGGGTTCATCCTCCAGCGGCTGTCGACGCGGGCCGTATTCCTCCTGGCGATGGGCCTGTTCGCCGGCGGTACTGCGCTCGCCGCAGCGGCGCCCGGCTATGAAATCCTCCTGCTCGCACGGATCATCCAGGCCGGCGGCACCGCCATCATGCTTCCGCTGCTGATGACCACCATCCTCACCCTGGTGCCGCTGGCCCGCCGCGGCGCCGTGATGGGCAACGTCAGTATTGCCATCTCCGTCGCGCCAGCCATGGGCCCCACGGTCTCAGGGTTCATCCTGCAGCACTTCTCCTGGCGCTTCATGTTCATCTTCGTCCTGCCCATCGCGCTGGCGGCGCTGGCTATCGGCGCCAGGTTCCTGACCAACGTCGGCGAGACCGAGAAGTCCAGGCTCGACTTCCTCTCCGTGGTGCTGACCGTCCCCGCCTTCGGCGGGCTCGTCTACGGCCTCAGCCAGATCGGCGGCGGCCACAGCGGCGGCAGCGGCCCAAGCATGCTGCCCGTGGTGGCGCTGGTTCTTGGTGTCGCAGGCCTCGCCGCGTTCACGTTCCGGCAGCTCAGGCTGCAGAAGTCCGAGGCCCCGCTGCTGGACCTGCGGGCCTTCAATTTCCGGATGTTCACGGTCTCCGTGCTGCTCATGGTGGTGTCCATGGTGGCGCTGTTCGGCGCCGTGATCCTGCTGCCGCTCTACCTGCAGGAAATCCGCGGCCTGCAGTCCCTCGAGACCGGGCTGGCCCTTCTG
The DNA here is from genome assembly GCF_056396245.1 of Arthrobacter sp. 05T423. NCBI lineage: Bacteria > Bacillati > Actinomycetota > Actinomycetes > Micrococcales > Micrococcaceae > Arthrobacter > Arthrobacter sp. 05T423. Next base: position 28,393 of record NZ_JBFTLC010000011.1, on the reverse strand, counting down.
CCCGGTGGTCTCGCCATGGGCCTGCTCGGCCCGGTGATCGGCCGGCTGTTCGACAAGGTGGGTCCGTTGCCCCTCACTGTCACCGGATCCTCGCTCATGGTCCTGACGCTCTGGCAGTTTTCCATGCTCGACGCCGGCACCCCGGTCTGGTGGATCGTTACCCTTCACGTTGGCCTCAGTTTCGGGCTGGCGCTGCTCTTCACGCCCGCGTTTACCACAGGGCTGAACCCGCTGCCGCCGCACCTGTACTCGCACGGCTCGGCCATCATGAGCACCCTGCAGCAGGTGGCCGGCGCGGCAGGCACGGCGCTGCTCGTGTCCATCTTCGCCTTCGTTTCCGCGGGCTCCGGCCTCGTTGCGGGCATGAACGCCGCATTCCTGACGGCGACCGTCATAGCCGTGGCCGCCGTCGTGCTCTCCACGATGATGCGGAAGACGGCAGGCGCCGAAGACGCTCCCGCCCCGGCCCACTAAAGCCATATCAAGAACAACGCCGGGTCACTTCGCGCCCAGTCCGGAGGGTTCATTAGGCGCGAAGTGACCCCGCGTTGCTTTGTCAGCCGGCGAAGAACTCGCTGAGCTCGGTGATGAGCTTGTCCGGGGCACGGTTGACGCCGTCGTGCCCGAAGCCCGGCAGGATGGTGTAGCTCGACCCGGACAGGACGTCGTGGATCTGGCCGCAGGCCACGCCGAAGTAGGCGGGGCTTTTCTCGCCCACGATGATGAGCGTCTCCAGCGGCAGCGCCAGGAACGGTTCGGCCGGCATGTCCGCAGCGATGATCGCCTTGATTTCCCGGACGCCGGTGCGCATCATTTCGCGCATCTGCTTGCCCACCGACGTCCCCGCAGTGAGCTTGTTGGCGAGGGTCATCATGGACAACGGCATGCGGGAGGAGAAGGCGCTCTCGGCCTCGAGCCCGCGGAGCAGGACGGCGAGGGCGCGGTCGTCGTCCCCGGTGGCCGTGGCCCGTTCGTATTCCGTGGTCCAGTCCGCCTTGACGCTGTGGTTGACGGAGACGGCGGGGTCGTACACGGCGAGCCGCTCCACCGGGAGGGTCCTGGCCGCGTGCAGGGCCACGGCGCCGCCGAAGCTGTGGCCGAAGACGTCGGTGCTGGACGTGTGCTTCATGACGGTGTCGAGGTCGCGGATGTCGACGTCCAGGGTGTAGTCCCCGGCCTGTGCGGAGGATTCGCCCCGGCCGCGGCGGTTGAACGTGTGCACCGGCCGGCCGAGGGAGGCGCTGAGCTTCTGCGCGAAGCGGGTGTAGTCCGCCGCCGTCACCATAGAGGCCGTGACCACAACCACGCCGGAGCCGGCCGAGGCCAGCTCAGCGCCCGTGCTGAACAGCTCGAGCGTGCCGCCGTCGGGTGTGCTGATGATCTCGCGAGTCATGCTCCGAGCCTATCGGAGGCCGGCCCGTGCTGACAGCCAGCGGCTATACGCGCCGGCGCTTCCGGCTCCGCGGGGTGATGGTCCCGTCGGTGCCGTTGAGGAACCGCGCCATCCGAACGGCCAGGCGCTTGCCCGGCCGGATCGGCCCCTCGTGCAACTGGCCCGGAACGACAGCGAAGTCGATTGCCGGCACGGCCGCCGCCAGCTGACGGCCGGTGTCGGCGAAATATCCCGGGCTCCAGCCGCCGCTGAGCATGAGTGTGGGGGTGGTCAGTTCCATGAAATCCGAAAGCTCCGCGTCGGCGTCGAGCACTGCCCGCATTTCCTTGACCGCGGTGGGCAGCAGCTCCCGCATTTCCGCACCGACGTTGGTCCGGGCGGACATGATGCTCAGCATCCGCAGCGCGCCCAGGGGCAGGTACGACAACGGCCCGGCCGTCGCCAGCCCCTGCACCAGATGCGCCCAGGCATGGTTGAGCTGCCCCTCCGTCACGGCCTGCTCCAGTTCCGGCCGCCAGCGGTGGTTCAGGTTGCCGGACAGGGACACCGCGGCATCGTAGGTGACGAGCCTGCGCACCGGCATCTCGCGGGCTGCCTGGAGCGCCACGAAACCGCCGAAGCTGTGCGCCACCACATCCTCCGACCTCGTCGCCTTCATCACGGCGGCGAGGTCCCGGATCTCGGTCTCCACCGAGTAGTCGTCCGGCTGCGGCGCGGAGCCGGCGCGGCCGCGCCGGTTGTAGCAGTGCACCGGCCGGCTCAGCAGGAGGCTCAGGTTGCGGGCGAACGGCCGGTACAGTGCGTCGGTCACCAGCGTTCCGTGGATAACGACGACGCCGGGAGCCGTGACCGGGGCGGGGTCACCTTCCTCGGGGGTGCTGGTGGAGTTTACGGCCAGGGTTTTGGCGGCGTTCCTTCCGTTGGGGGTGGTGAGTGCAGCCGGTCTGAACGAGTGCACCTCAACCCGGTTGCCGTCGTCGTCCGTCTCAACTTTCCAGGTCTCCACAGCCCGAGTCTATGCCCCACCCACCCCGGAGTTTTTGTCCAGATAATGGTTCCAAAAGGCCCCGGAAGTCCGATTATCTGGACAAAAACTCCAGGGTGCGGGGCCCCGAACGCCGAGCCGGGAAGTCCCGGTAAACTTGATTACTGTGACTTCCCAAAACACCCCCGCCCCCAAGAACGCCCCAGAACCGCTCGACGCCAGCGAACAGATGCGCATCCGCATGGACAAGCGCGCCAAGCTGATCGAACGCGGGTCGGAGGCGTACCCGGTGGGTGTTGAGCGCACGCATTCGCTGGGCGAGATCCGCGAAAAGTACGCCCACCTGCAGGCCGACGAGACCACCGGCGACGTCGTGGGCGTCACCGGCCGCGTGGTGTTTGTCCGGAACACGGGCAAGCTGTGCTTCGCCACGCTGCAGGAAGGCGGCACTGACGGCAAGGGCACCCGGCTTCAGGCCATGCTCAGCCTGGCGAACGTGGGCGAAGAGGCGCTCGCCGACTGGAAGGCCCTGGTTGACCTGGGCGACCACGTTTTCATCAGGGGCGAAGTCATCTCGTCCCGCCGCGGTGAACTGTCCGTCATGGCCGAGTCCTGGTCCATGGCCTCCAAGGCGCTGCGCCCGCTGCCGGTGCTGCACGCCGAACTCAATGAGGAAACCCGCGTCCGCCAGCGCTATGTGGACCTGATGGTCCGTGACGAGGCCCGCGAGATGGTGTACGCCCGCGCCGCCATCACCCGCTCCATCCGCGAGACCCTGTTCCGCCACACCTACGTCGAGGTGGAGACGCCCATCCTGCAGCTGGTCCACGGCGGCGCCCTGGCCCGGCCGTTCGAAACGCACATGAACGCGTTCGACCAGAAGATGACGCTGCGCATCGCCACCGAGCTGTACCTCAAGCGCGCCGTGGTGGGCGGCATCGACCGGGTCTACGACATGGGCCGGGTGTTCCGCAACGAGGGCGTGGACTCGACCCACAGCCCGGAGTTCACGACGCTGGAGTGCTACGAGGCGTGGGCGGACCAGTTCGTCATGGCCGAGCGCATCAAGGAGATCATCCTGGACGCCGCGGACGCCGTGGGGGCCGGACGCACGCTGCAGACAGAAGCAGGCGAGATCAACCTCGACGGCGACTGGGCCTGGGTGGCAGTGTACCCGGGGCTTTCCGAAGCTGTGGGCCAGGAGATCACCCCGGACACCACGCTTGAGGAACTGCGCGCCGTGGCGGAAAAGCACGACGTCAAGGCTGACCCCAAGTGGGACGCCGAGAAACTGGCCGTGGAACTCTTCGGTGAAATCGTGGAACCCACCCTGCTGAACCCCACGTTTGTGTATGACTACCCGCCGTCCGCCCAGCCGCTGGCCCGCCCGCACCGCGAGGACGGCCGCCTGATCGAGGCCTGGGACCTGATCATCGGCGGGATGGAACGCGGCACCGCATTCTCAGAGCTTATCGACCCGGTCATCCAGCGCGAACGCCTCACCGAGCAGTCCATGCATGCCGCCGCCGGCGACGTCGAGGCCATGCAGCTGGACGAGGACTTCCTCCGCGCGCTGGAATACGGTGCACCTCCCATGGGCGGCATCGGCCTGGGCATCGACCGCCTGGTCATGCTCTTCACGGGTGCCGGCATTCGCGAAACCATTCTCTTCCCCCTGCTTAAGCCCGAAGGCCACTGATTATGGATTACGTCGCCGTATTGCTGCCCTCGCTGGTGGTTGGCCTGCTGTTCTGGTTTGCCATGAAGTCGATCTTTAACGCGGACAAGGCAGAACGCCAGGCCGAAGCGCGCGCACAGGCTGAAGCGGATGCCCAAGCGGCAGCCGGAGACGATTCCTCCGAGCCACCGACTAAATCAGACAAATAGCAGGCGACTTTTAATAGCCGTCGGTTATCCCCAAGGAACCATTGCGCGTTTTGACGCGTTGCCTTAATGGGGGAGATACTTCAGGTGTTAACATCCTGCATTTCTGATTACACGTCCTTTCCAAAAGAGAGATTTTTGATGGCACAGAAAGTCAATATCGTCCTTGTGGACGATCTGGATGGGGGATCTGCGGACGAAACCGTTCGCTTCGGCCTGGATGGCGTCGGTTATGAAATTGACCTGTCCTCTGCCAATGCTTCAGAACTGCGGTCATCACTGGAACGCTTTGTTTCAGCCGGCCGCAAAACGTCCGGCGGCCGCCCCGCCCGTGCCAAGGCACCGGGTGGACGCAGCCAGGACTCTGCCCAGATACGCCAGTGGGCGCGCGATCACGGTTACACCGTAAACGCGCGTGGCCGCATTCAGGCAGAAATCCAGGAAGCCTACCAAAAGGCCAATTCCTAGTCGGAACACTGACCCCTGACAATCAGTTAGGGTACAAAACGTTCTAGGCATATGTGCGGCGCCCCCGGATTCGCGGGGGCGCTGCGCTTTAACCGGTCGTTGCCCTCAGCATTAATCAGAACCTGCCGGCTATGCGGGTAATCAGTCCGGCACTCCGGGGAACGGACAATCCTGTCCCGCCGGGAATCCGGCTGGCTTAAAAGGCGGCGGCTGGCGGCGTATCCACCGTCGAAGGAACAATCTGCGGCGGTGATTTCCGACACCCTGTCCGTTGGAATGATAAACGCCCGCCGGTTAGCATCCGGATGCTAACCGGGCCGTCTCCGGCATCGCGCCGGTGGGGCCGAACAGCAGCTGCCCGGCTTCGCGCAAGACCACCGGTTTCCCCTGTGGCGAACAAGCTCCCCAAGTCGTGCCTCGTCCACGTAGCATCAAAGTACGTCGTAGCTAGGAGTGTGGCGAAATGTTTGAGCGATTTACGGACCGTGCCCGTCGCGTAGTTGTGCTTGCCCAAGAAGAGGCACGCATGCTGAACCACAATTACATTGGTACCGAACACATCCTCTTGGGTCTGATCCACGAGGGTGAGGGCGTTGCCGCCAAAGCTCTTGAGTCCTTGAGCATTTCGCTCGACGGCGTCCGCGAGCAGGTGCAGGAGATCATCGGTCAGGGCCAGCAGGCTCCTTCCGGCCACATCCCTTTCACGCCGCGTGCGAAGAAGGTGCTGGAGCTTTCGCTGCGCGAAGCCCTGCAGCTCGGCCACAACTACATCGGCACGGAGCACATCCTGCTGGGACTCATCCGCGAGGGTGAGGGTGTGGCAGCCCAGGTGCTGGTGAAGCTCGGTGCCGACCTCAACCGGGTCCGCCAGCAGGTCATCCAGCTGCTGTCCGGCTACCAGGGCAAGGAAGCTACCGGGGCCGGCGTCGGCCAGAGCCAGGCCGAGGGAACCCCCGCCGGTTCTGTCGTGCTGGATCAGTTCGGCCGGAACCTGACGCAGGCTGCACGCGAGAACAAGCTGGACCCTGTCATCGGGCGCGAGCAGGAAATGGAACGCGTCATGCAGGTCCTTTCCCGCCGCACCAAGAACAACCCCGTGCTGATCGGCGAGCCCGGCGTCGGCAAGACCGCCGTCGTCGAGGGCCTTGCCCAGGCGATCGTGCGCGGCGATGTGCCGGAGACCATCAAGGACAAGCAGCTCTACACGCTGGACCTTGGCTCCCTGGTGGCCGGCTCCCGTTACCGCGGTGACTTCGAAGAGCGGCTGAAGAAGGTCCTCAAGGAAATCCGCACCCGCGGCGACATCATCCTCTTCATCGACGAGATCCACACCCTCGTGGGTGCCGGCGCTGCTGAAGGTGCCATCGACGCAGCCTCGATCCTGAAGCCCATGCTGGCCCGCGGCGAGCTGCAGACCATCGGTGCCACCACGCTGGACGAGTACCGCAAGCACATCGAGAAGGACGCCGCCCTGGAGCGCCGCTTCCAGCCGATCCAGGTCAAGGAGCCGTCGGTTGCGCACGCCATCGAGATCCTCAAGGGCCTGCGGGACCGCTACGAGGCGCACCACCGGGTCACCATCACCGACGGCGCCCTCGCCTCGGCCGCGAACCTTTCCGAACGCTACATTTCGGACCGGTTCCTGCCGGACAAGGCGATCGACCTCATCGATGAAGCCGGTGCCCGGCTCCGCATCCGCCGCATGACCGCTCCGCCGGAGCTCAAGGAGATGGATGAGCGCATCTCCGAGCTGAAGATGGAGAAGGAGTCTGCGATTGACGCACAGGACTTCGAAGGCGCCGCCGCGCTGCGCGACAAGGAGCAGAAGCTCATCACCGAGCGCTCCGAGAAGGAACGCCACTGGAAGACCGGCGGCATGGACGACATCTCCGAGGTGGACGAGGACCTTATCGCCGAAGTTCTCGCGAACTCCACGGGCATTCCGGTCTTCAAGCTGACAGAGGAAGAATCCTCGCGGCTGCTGAAGATGGAAGACGAGCTGCACAAGCGGGTCGTCGGCCAGGACGAGGCCATCAGGGCGCTGTCCCAGGCCATCCGCCGCACGCGTGCCGGGCTGAAGGATCCGAAGCGCCCCGGCGGTTCGTTCATCTTCGCCGGCCCCACCGGCGTCGGCAAGACCGAGCTTGCCAAGGCTCTTGCCGAATTCCTGTTCGGCGAAGAGGACGCCCTGATCACCCTGGACATGTCCGAGTACTCGGAGAAGCACACGGTGTCCCGGCTCTTCGGTGCCCCTCCGGGCTACGTCGGCTACGAAGAGGGCGGACAGCTGACCGAGAAGGTCCGCCGCCGTCCGTTCTCCGTGGTCCTGTTCGATGAAGTGGAAAAGGCCCACGCGGACCTCTTCAACTCGCTGCTGCAGATCCTGGAAGACGGCCGCCTGACCGACTCCCAGGGCCGAGTGGTGGACTTCAAGAACACCGTGATCATCATGACCACCAACCTCGGAACCCGGGACATCTCCAAGAGCGTCGCCACCGGCTTCCAGTCCGGCACGGACACCCAGACCGGCTACAACCGGATGCGCGCCCGGGTCACTGAGGAGCTCAAGCAGCACTTCCGCCCCGAGTTCCTGAACCGTGTTGACGACGTGGTCGTGTTCCCGCAGCTGACGCAGGACGAGATCATCGAGATCGTTGACATGTTCGTGACGCGACTGGAGAAGCGCCTCAAGGACAAGGACATGGGCATCGAGCTGACCACGGCCGCCAAGGTTCTCCTGGCCACCCGCGGCTACGATCCCGCCATGGGTGCCCGGCCGCTGCGCCGCACTATCCAGCGCGAGATCGAGGACCAGCTCTCCGAGAAGATCCTCTTCGGCGAGCTGCACCCCGGCGACATCGTGGTGGTGGACGTGGACGGCGAAGGCGACGACGCGAAGTTCACCTTCGCCGGCAACGCCAAGCCGCGCATCCCGGAAATCGCCCCGAGCGCCTAGCCCCGGGCGCCCAGCGCCAGCCGCACTCCAGCGCCAAGAGGCCCCGCCCGCCCCCGAATGGGAGCAGGCGGGGCCTCTTGCTGTTTCCAGGGCCCCTGGCGGCCCTGCCGCCCATGTGGCGACTGGTCGAAGGCCGCCACAGTTCTGAAAGTACCGTTTCACTCATAGTGAACCCTCCTGTGATCCGTGGCACAGGAGGTGTTGAATCAGCACATGTCAACTGAAGATGCAGCGATCCTGCGTGAGCGACCGGCGACCCCCTTCCACGACCTCGACCACTACCTGGCGATCCCGCGCGTCAGTGGCCTGGCCCTCAGCCCCGACGGCCAGCGGCTGGTGACAACGGTCGCCACGCTGAACGGCAAGGGCACCGATTACGTCACGGCGCTTTGGGAGATGGACCCCTCGGGTGGGAGGCCGGCGCGCCGGATCACCCGCAGTGCCAAGGGCGAAGCCGGCGCCGCGTTTGCGGCCAACGGCGACATTTTCTTCACCTCCGCGCGGCCCGATCCGGACAAGGAGGCCGACGGCGATCCCGTCAGTGCGCTCTGGGTGCTCCCCGCCGGGGGCGGCGAGGCCCGGGTGGTGCTGTCGAGGCCAGGCGGCGTGGACAGGGTCATGGCGGCCCGGGATGCAAACGCGGCCTTCGTCACCGCGTCCGTTCTCGCCGGCTCCCGCGACGAGGAGGACGACGCCGAACGCCGCAAGAGCCGCAAGGACAACAAGGTGGCGGCCATCCTGCACAGCGAATATCCGGTGCGCTACTGGGACGCAGACCTCGGCCCCGCCCAGCCGCGGCTCTTCGCCGTGGAGCCGGGGCCCGAGCAGGAATCCGGCAAGCCCGCCACCGTGGACAGCGCCGCGCCCGTCACGCTGCGTAACCTGACCCCTCAGCTGGGTTCCCGCCTTCGCGAGGCCATCTCGGTGGTCAGCCCGGACGGCAAGACCCTTTACACAAGCCTGGTGAAGCCGCTGCCGAAGGCAGACCTGCGCTCGGTCCTCGCGGCCGTTGACGTTGCCACGGGCACCCTGAGAATCCTCCTCGACGAGGAGGGCATGAACTACTTCCCGGGGCCGGTCAGCCCCGACGGCGGCATGCTCGCCGTCGTCAGTGAAAGCGACACGACTCCGCAGTTGGCGCCGCAGGTCAAACTTCACCTCCTCGATGTTTCCGGGGAAGCCGGCCCGGAGGACCTGCAGCCCCTGGCGCACGGGTGGGACCGGTGGCCCCACCCGGAGGCGTGGCTCCCTGACGGCTCCGCCCTCCTGGTCACGGCGGACGACGACGGCGCGTCGCCGGTTTTCAGCGTCACCGTTGCGGCAGGTGCCGCCCGGGGGAGTGTCACCCGGGTAACGCCGGACGCGGTGGCCTATACCGACGTCGTTGTTTCACCCGACGGCAGCAGCGCCTACGCGCTCCGGAGCTCGTACGAGTTCCCCGCCGAGCCGGTCCGGATCGACCTCGCCACCGGGGACGTCACGCGGCTGCCGTCCCCCGCGGAGGGGCCGCAAACCGAAGGGTCGCTGGAACGGGTGGAGACTGCCGCGGCCGACGGCACCCGTGTGCCTGCCTACCTGGCCCTGCCGGCCGGGGCGTCCGCCGAGAGCCCCGCGCCGCTGCTGCTGTGGATCCACGGCGGCCCGCTGGGGTCCTGGAATGCCTGGACCTGGCGCTGGAACCCGTGGCTGCTCACGGCCCGGGGTTATGCTGTACTGCTGCCGGACCCCGCCCTGTCCACGGGCTACGGCCAGGAATACATCCACCGCGGCTGGGGCGGCTGGGGAAAGACGCCCTTTACCGACCTCATGGCCATCACGGATTCGGTGGTGCAGCGGCCGGACATCGACGAGAGCCGGACGGCCGCGATGGGCGGCTCCTTCGGCGGCTACATGGCGAACTGGGTGGCCGGGCAGACCGACCGCTTCAAGGCGATCGTGAGCCACGCCAGCCTGTGGGCGCTGGACCAGTTCGGCCCAACCACCGACGCGTCGCAATACTGGCTCAAGGAGATGACGGCGGAAATGGCGCTGGAGAACTCCCCGCACCTGCACGTCGAGAAGATCCGGACGCCCATGCTGGTGATCCACGGCGACAAGGATTACCGCGTGCCCATTGGCGAAGGCCTGCGGCTCTGGTATGAACTGCTGTCCAGGTCCCAGCTTGCTTCCGATGAGAACGGGCAGACCAGCCACCGCTTCCTCTTCTACCCCGACGAAAACCACTGGATCCTGCAGCCGCAGCACGCCAAGGTCTGGTACGGAGTGATTGAGCACTTCCTGGCCAAGAACGTCCTGGGCAAGGACATCGAGCTCCCCGCGGATCTGGGCCTCTAACCTCCCCGCTCCGGCCGACGCTAGCGCGAGACCCGGAGATGGCCGTGGTTGTCGCCGTAAGATGGGGGCTGTGACTGACTCCTTCACTGTTCGCCCTGCCCGGACCAGCGATGTGGCTGCCATCAAAAAACTGGTGGCGCCGCTGGCGGAAGAGCGAATACTGATGGCCAAGGAGACCGTGGCCTATTACGAGAGCCTGCAGGAGTTCCTGATCGCCGAGTCGGCGGCCGGCGAAGTCATTGGCTGCGGCGCCCTGCACGTCATGTGGGAGGACCTCGCGGAGGTCCGCACCCTGGCCGCCTCGGACGCCTGGCGGGGCAAGGGCGTGGGGCACGTCCTTGTGGAGAGTCTCCTGAAGCAGGCGGCGGCGCTGGGCGTCTCGCGGGTGTTCTGCCTGACGTTCGAGGTGGACTTCTTCAAGCGGCACGGGTTCGAGGTGATGGCTGACCAGTCGGCCGTGGACCCGCAGGTGTACTCCGAACTGCTGCGCTCGCATGACGAAGGCGTGGCCGAGTTCCTGGACCTTGCGCGCGTGAAGCCGAACACGCTCGGTAACACGCGGATGATCAAAGCGCTCTAGAGCCCGCCCCGACCTCCCCGCGCCCCACCTCCGCGCGGCTGGATTCCGGCTCCGCCTGCCCTGGGTCCGTGTAACCAGCGTCCGCGTGCCCGGCCGGGTAGATGCCACGCGGCTCGGATCGCTGGCCGCGCCTCCAGTCCGGCGGCTGCAGCTTCGGGAGGACCTTGGCGAGAGCCAGCGCGGCGTACATCACCGTGTTCACCGCCACGAAGGCTGCCATCACGCGGAACCAGTCGGTGAAAAGCAGGGCCTCGGGCACAAGGACGCCCGCACGTACTGCTGTTGCAATCATCCTCACCCTGCCTTTGCCAGGTGCTTCCAGCTGGCCTCCCGGCCCACTGACATGTCGATGATGCCCTTCACATAGACGACGTTGAGGAACATGTCGAACACCAGTTCCGGGACGACGGTCAGGGCCAGGAGGCGCGCCGGCCAGCCTCCGTGCCAGACGGTGACCATCCCCTAAAAGGAGAAAAGCAGGCCCAGCCCCAGCCAGAAGGGGAACCAGATCCACGTGTCGAGCGCGAGCACCGTCAGGAGGATCAGCAGCAGGTACGAACTCAGGGCGATGACTCCGTGTCCAAGGCCGAACTGCTGCGCCCAGTACCGGGCTGTCGGGGGCGTCAGGCCATAGGCTCCCAGGTTTTCCAGGGCACCGCGCTGCCACCGCAGGCGCTGGGCCCAGAGCGTCCGCCACGTCGGCATGAGCTCGGTGACCACTGCGCACTCCGACGGCGAGACCATGAGGCCGCCGAGTGACTTCAGGGCTATGGTCAGCTCATTGTCTTCGGTGAGCGCCCACGTGTCGTAGACGTCCCCCGTCACGCCGGGCAGGCCGTGGCCGCGGTTCTCGGCCACGGCCCGCAGCCCTGCCGGGCGGAAGACCGAGGCCGTTCCCGTGAGCACAAAGACCCTGCCGCGCCGGCGCCGCATGTCCCGCGCGTACCTGATGTATTCGTTGCGTTGGAATTGGCCGAGCAGCCCATGGCCCGGCTCGCCGTAGAAGAGCCCGCCGACGGCCATGAGGGCCCTGTCCCGCCTGAAGTATTCGACCGCGCAAGCCAGGAACCCGTCGTCGAGCAGTGTGCCGGCGTCCATCACCATGACAAGGTCGTTGTCGCCTTGGCCCGGAAGCATCCGCTTCAGCGCCTGGTTCAGGGCGCCGGCTTTCTTTTGGCTGTTGCGCACCGTCTCAAGAACTTCGACGCCGGCCGCACGGGCGGCCTCTGCCGTGGCGTCGGTGCAGTTGTCCGCGACCACGATGATCCGCTGCGGCGGGTGCGACTGGGCGAGGAGCGACGCGAGCGTCGATGGCAGCGACGCGGCCTCGTTGTGGGCCGGAATGAGGACGGTCAGCGTGACCGGTCCGGCGTAGACGCCCCGGGTCCTCGCCATCACGATGCGGGGTGCCAGCGGCTGCGCCGGGTTTGCTGACCGGCGCGCCTTCAGGGAGATGTGCCGGTCAGCCACGGCGATGCCGGCGATGAGCAGGAATGCGACGGCGATCGCCGTCGTCAGCAGCCAGGGCGCCGGGGCTTCTGCCACGTAGAGCACACCCCAGATCCCCAGCAGCTTGCCTTTGCTCGGGGCGGACACGGCCGGCGGCACAGTCGCCGTCACGGCCAGCCACAGCAGTGTGGCAGTACCAGTCGCGCCCAGGGCGATCAATGCCCCGGCGGTTTTCTGTAGCGTGCCTGGCGGTTTTATGGCTCACTCCCTCCTGCCGATTGTCGTGGTCGGCGATCTGACCGAAGCGATCGTGACAGGGCCGTCTCCGTTTTGCCGCGGGAACCGATCAAGATCCGCTCAAAGTTGCCGCGTAACAGCCTTCTGTTTTATAAATTTGCTGGATAAACTATGGGGAACCGGAAGGGACAGCATTGGGGGCTGTCCCTTCCGCCGTTTTTGAGCTTCCGCCCGGCCGGTGCCGGTAGTAGGGTCAAAGCACATCCTGACCGATGTCAACGAAGCACCGAAAGCCCAGGAGCCGGCCGTGAAGAAGCTCATCAATGATCCCCGCGCTGTAGTCGATGAATCCGTCGAAGGATTTGGCCTTGCCCATGCGGACCTCGTGACCGTCAGCGCCGACCCGAAGTACGTCACCCGCAAGGACGCCCCTGTTGCCGGCAAAGTCGGCCTGGTGTCCGGCGGCGGCAGCGGGCACGAACCGCTGCACGCCGGTTTTGTGGGACGGGGGATGCTCGACGCCGCTGTGCCCGGCGCCGTGTTCACCTCCCCAACCCCCGACCAGATCATTCCGGCCACGCTGGCCGCCAACTCCGGCGCCGGGGTGGTCCATATCGTCAAGAACTACACCGGCGACGTCCTGAACTTCGAGACGGCGGCGGAGATGGCCCAGGCGGAGGGGGTGGAAGTCCGTACCGTGCTCGTCAATGACGACGTCGCAGTGGAGGATTCGCTGTACACTGCCGGCCGCAGGGGAGTGGGCGGCACGGTCCTGGTGGAGAAGATCGCCGGCGCTGCAGCCGAGCGCGGTGACGGCCTCGACGCGGTAGCCGCCATCGGAAACCGGGTGAACCAGAATGTGCGGACCATGGGCGTTGCGCTCACGGCCTGCACGGTGCCCCACGCCGGCACTCCGAGCTTTGACCTCGAGGACGACGAGATCGAAATCGGCATCGGGATCCACGGCGAGCCGGGCCGCCACAAGATCGCCATGGAGAATGCCGACGGCATCACCAACCGGCTGCTGGAGCCGATTCTCAGCGACCTCGGGACAACGTCGGGGGAGAAAGTGCTGCTGTTCGTCAACGGCATGGGCGGAACCCCGCTGAGCGAGCTGTACATCGTCTACCGCCGGGCTGCCCAGGTCCTGGCGGAGCGGGGCATCACGGTGGAGCGTTCCCTCGTGGGGAACTACATCACGTCCCTCGAGATGCAGGGCTGCTCCATCTCCGTGCTGCGGCTTGACGACGAGATGACGGCACTCTGGGATGCGCCCGTGCACACGCCGGCCCTGCGGTGGGGCGTGTAGCAGTGGGGCTGGACGTGACCTGGGCCGTCAAATGGCTGACGCTGTCCGCCCAGGCGATGGCGGAACACAGGGTGGAACTCATCGAACTGGACAGGGCCATCGGGGATTCGGACCACGGCGAAAATATGGACCGCGGCTTTCAGGCGGTCCTGGACAAGCTGGCCGAGAGCCCTCCTGAAACCCCCGGCGCTGCGCTCAAGCTGACGGCGATGGCGCTGATGTCGAAGGTGGGCGGGGCTGCCGGCCCGCTGTACGGCACGGCGTTCCTGCGCGCCGCCACCACGCTGGGGGACGCCGCGAATGTGGATGCTGCGGCGCTCGCCGCAGCACTCGCGGCGGCCAGGGATGGCATCGTGGCCCGGGGAAAGGCCGAGGCAGGCGACAAGACGATGGTGGATGCCTGGACGCCGGCCGTTGACGCAGCCGCAGCAGCCGCGGCCGACGGCGACACGCTGGCAGTCCTCATTGCTGCGGCGGAGGCCGCCGAGGCTGGCGCCGTGGCGACAGATCCGCTGGTGGCGCGCAAGGGCAGGGCCAGCTACCTCGGGGAGCGCAGCGCCGGGCACCGGGACCCCGGAGCAGCCTCGAGTGCCCTCATTCTCCGCGCCGCTGCCGGAGCCGCCGCATGACGGTGCGGATCGTGGTTGTTTCGCACAGTGACAAGATTGCCGACGGCGCCGTGGAACTCGCTGCCCAAATGGCACCGGACGTGATGATGGTTCCGGCCGGCGGTACCGCTGACGGCCGGATTGGCACCAGCATGGAAAAGGTGATGGCAGCGCTGGAGGCCGCGGCCGGAGGCGACGGCGTGGTGGTGTTGACCGATCTTGGCTCGGCAGTGATGACCGCGGAATCGGCCATGGAGTTCGCTGAAGGCAGCGGCACTGTGCTCCTTGCTGACGCCCCGATCGTCGAGGGTCTCGTGGCGGCCGCCGTGGCGGCCCAGGGAGGGGCGAGCGTTCATGCTGTCCGGCGTGCCGCCGAGGCTACCCACGGGTACCCTGCATCCCGTCCCAAAGCCGAGGACCACCTTGCCCCGGCCTCCGGTGTAGGGCAGCCGGGAATGCAGGTGGCAGACGGTGAAACCGGGGCCGCCCCGGCAACGGAAGAACAGGCCTCCCCGGATGCCAGCGGCGACTTTGAACTCGTCAACCTCGCAGGCATGCACGCCCGGCCCGCGGCCAAGATAGCCGGCGGGCTGTCGGCGCTGGACGCGGACGTGACGGTGAACGGAGTGGACGGCGCCTCCATGACGGGCCTGATGACGCTGGGCGCAGGCAAGGGATCGGTGCTGCACGTGGAAGCGTACGGCCCCGACGCCGAGCGGGCTGTGGCGTATGTGGCGGGGCTGGTCAGGGACGGCTTCGGGGAACCCTGATGCGGTTCGGGCGGGCTACGTGTCCTGCCTGAGACCGGCTGCATCCAGCACCACGGAAGCGGAGACAAACCGTCCGCACTGCTCGCCGAACGGGAAGCTGGCCTTGGGCTCGAAGCGCAGAGTGCGCGTTGGCAGCGGCTTGCCGTTGGTGTACGACCCGCTCGCAGTGACGTCCATGGGGGAGTCGCCCAGGGTGTCCAGCTCAAGCATTCCCCGCTGCGTGCCGTCAGGCTTGGACGTTGCTGAGCACGTGCCGTCCGGCTTGGAACCGGCGCAGCCCAGATCCACCGGGACCGAGCCGGCCACCAGATCCAGGGTGTCCTCTGTGCACTTGCCGTCCTGGCAGGCCTTCAGATGCAGCATTTTCACGGCGGGCGAGTAGCCGGCCGCCACGGTGACCACGACTCCGGGCACCTGGCCGACCGCCGGGCACGCCGTTTCGAAAGCATGGCACCCCGAGAGGAGTGCCGTCGTCGTGATTGTGGCCAAAAGTACCCCTGTCTTGCCCATACTTCA
Source organism: Arthrobacter sp. 05T423 (assembly GCF_056396245.1). NCBI lineage: Bacteria > Bacillati > Actinomycetota > Actinomycetes > Micrococcales > Micrococcaceae > Arthrobacter > Arthrobacter sp. 05T423. The sequence goes on along the minus strand of NZ_JBFTLC010000011.1, from coordinate 12,904 downwards.
GGGTAAATCCGCCCTTCGGCGGCGGAGCCGGCCAGCGCAAAACTGGCGCCCTCATCGTTACCCGGGCACCAGGAGTGGCGGCCAAAATGAGACCAAAAACCCGTGCGGCGGCCCCGTGGCGGCCCCCTGCCAATGGCGGTCAGGCGGGCAGCCGGTAACCACCCTGATGAAGCTCGGCCAGGCCGTCCGCGAGCAGGCCAGCCAGCGCGCGCTCCAGTTGCTCGGGCGCGCAGTTCAGCCTGTGCAGGGCAGCCAGCGGCACGCCGACGCCGGCGGCTTCGAACCCGAGGTCGGCCGGGGCCTGCTGGAACATCTCTGCCGGCACGGGTGCGTCGGCCAGCCGGAGGACGGCCATCACGCCGCCGCGGACTTGCCGGTCGGTGCCGTGCCACGCCTGGCCCTTGGGCGTGTACGACGGCGGCGGCTCGCCGGCGGCGAGCCAGGCGCACCGGTCGCGCACCGGGCACGCCGCGCATTTGGGCGAACGCGCCGTGCACACCAGGGCCCCCAACTCCATGACCGAAGCGTTCCAGCGGACGGAACTGCCGGCATCGGAGGGCAGCAGTTCCGCGGCAAGCCGCATCTCCGCCGCGGTCAGGGCGGGGGCGGGCAGGGCGGATCCGGAGAAGAGCCGCGCGTGGACGCGCCGGATGTTGGTATCCACCACCGTCTCGCGCCGCCCGAAGGCAAAGGCGGCGACGGCGGCCGCCGTGTAGCTGCCCACGCCCGGCAGGCCAAGCAGCTCCGCGAAGTCCGACGGGACCCTGCCGCCGTGGTCGCGCACGATGGCGACCGCCGCGCCGTGCAGCCTGAGCGCGCGCCGCGGATAGCCCAGCCGGCCCCAGGCGCGTACCGCTTCGCCCGCGGGTTCACCGGCCAGCGCAGCAGGCTCCGGCCACCGGCGCAGCCACTCTTCCCAGACCGGCAGCACGCGGACAACCGGGGTCTGCTGCAGCATGATCTCGCTGACCAGCACACCCCAGGGCGGGCAGTCGGCCGAGCGCCACGGCAAGTCCCGGGCCTCCGCCTCGAACCAGCCCTCCAAGGTGGAGTGGACGTCGGTTAACTCGGGGTAATCGGTTGTGGTTTTGATGCCAACACTCTAGTTGAAAACCCCGACGGCGGTTCCCGGCCGGGTGCCGTCAGCTGGCCTCCTTCTCCGCAGGCGGCAGTCCTTCACGCCGCCCGGGCAGCCGCCTGACATGGCCGTGCAGGGTTTCGCCACCGCGGCCGTTGGCGGCCGGAACGGCGAGAGCCACTACGAAGCTGGCGCTGTCCGGATCCCCGGCGCGGATGGTCAGGCTGCGGGTTCCTTCCGGTATGGACGGCGCAAAGAACTGCAGCTGGCGGGAGCCGACGGTGGCCACCTCATCCAGTCGGTACTCCGTGCCGAAGTGGTCATGGATAACGATTTCGGGGGTTTGCGGCTCGTCGTCATTGACTGAGGCGAGATGCAGGTTCACCACGATTCCGGTGTCCCAAATCTCAACCGCAAGCACCGTGAACTCAGTCCCCTGGCTCTGATGTTTGCCAAACGTCAGCGGCAGAAGGACGCGTTCGAGGTGACCGCCAGACACATGATCTACCATCAGTGGTCCTCTCCAACTCGGCCCGGTAAGTGGTAACCGGAATTCAATTTTAGTAAGCGTGCTGACAGTTGTCACCCGAATTTGGGTCACGAATTGGACATGGTGGGGCAGGGGCGGCGTGGTGGGCCAGCAGAAGGCCGGCCGTTCCTTAGCCTAGAGGGATGGGCAGGCAAGACACTCCGAACTCCGGCGCGGGCCGGAACCGGTCACCGAAACCGGCGGCACAGAAAACAGCACCCGGAAAAACGGTGCCCCGCACAGGGCGCAAGCCGAGCCCCGCCGTGTACCGCCGCCGTCGGCTTTTTGCCGGAGTGGCGCTGCTGTTGGTCCTGGGCCTGATCGCCGGCGGGGCAGCCACGCTCGCCAGTCTCCTCGGCGGCGCGCAGAAGGTCTCCTCTGCAGAGGACTCCTCCCAAAACTCGTCAGCGCAGGATTCGTCAGCGCAGGGCACCTCGCAGCCGGGTGCCACGGCCTCGGCCAGCCCTTCGGCAACCCCCTCCGCGTCGCCCACCTGCGACCAGAAGCTCGTGACGGTCAAGGCAGCCACGAACAAGACCTCCTACGCCGCGGACGAAAAACCGGTACTGAGCCTCACAGTCACCAACGGCGGAAAGCTCCCGTGCAAGGTCAACATCGGCACGTCGCAGATGGATTTCCTGGTCACCAGCGGCTCGGACCGGGTCTTCTCGTCCGCCGACTGCCAGGCATCCAGCACCGACCTGGTCAAGACCATCGCCCCCGGCAAGAGCGAAACGGCGAACTTCCCGTGGCCGCGCAACCGGTCGGTGCAGGGCTGCGAAAAGGTGCCGGACGGCGCAGTGGCCGGCAGCGGGTACTACGTGTTCATCGCAAAGCTTGGCGCGAAGGTCAGCCCGCCGACGGTCTTCGAGCTCAGCTGACGCCGCTCAGAGGAAGCGGTCCAGCAGGCTGGCTTCGGCCATCCGGCTGAGGCCCTCGCGGACCGTACGGGCACGCTGGTCGCCGATGCCGTCCACGGTCATCAGGTCGTCAATGGTCGCGGCCATGAGATGCTGCAACCCGCCGAAGTGGTCCACCAGCCTGTCCGCGACGGCCTTCGGCACGGCCTTAAGCCCGGAAAGAAGCCGGTAGCCCCGCGGCTGGACCACGGCATCGAGGGTGTCGACGCCGCCGGCGAAACCAATGATCCCGGCGATCTTGCTGAGGTCGATCAGTTCGGTGGGGCCGAGGTTGAGGAGGGCGTTGACAGCGCCGTCGATGTCCTCGGGGGACGCGTTCGGCCCGGCGTAGTCGCGGATGATGATGTCGCTGCCCGGCCCGCGGCCCACGGTGAGCTCGTCCAGCTGGAGGGACAGCAGCCTGCCGTCCTCGCCCAGCTCCAGCACATACTGTGAGATCTCCTCAGAGATCCGGCGCACCATCTCCTGGCGCTGCAGGGTCACGGCTACGTCGCGGACGGTCACCATGGCCTCGATCTCCAGGGCGGAGAGCGAGCTGGTCACCTGGTCAAGCCGGGAGCGGTAGCGCTCCAGCGTGGCCAGGGCCTGGTTGGCCCGGGCCAGGACCTTTTCGGAACCCTCGAGCACATGCCGCAGCCCGTTGACGTACAGGGCGATGATCTGCATGGACTGGCTCACCGAGATCACCGGGACACCCGTCTGGATCGCGACGCGTTCGGCGGTCCGGTGCCGGGTGCCCGATTCCTGGGTTTCGATGCTCGGGTCCGGCACCAGCTGGACAGCCGCCCGCAGGATATTGCCGGCGTCCCGGTCGCAGATGATGGCACCGTCCATCTTGGCCAGCTCGCGGAGCCTGGTGGGCGAGAAGTCAATGCCGATGTCGAACCCGCCGGAGCAGATCGAGTCGATGGTCCGGTCTGATCCCAGCACGATCAGCGCGCCGGTTCGTCCGCGGAGAATGCGTTCCAGGCCGTCCCGCAACGCGGTCCCCGGGGCCACCCTCCCCAAAGTCGCCTTGAGCGATTCTTCAGGGCTGCGAGCCATAGATATTCCCTTCAAAGGTGCAGGCGGGGCCTGCAGGTTTGCCGGTTTTCACTCGTCCGCCGGCAGGATCAAAAGTACTCGGTTTCCCGCACGCACCATCCTAGAGGTAGATTACCCCAGCAACCGCACGGGCAAGCCTCAAAGTGCCCCGTCGGGGGCCTGCGAAACAGGCATCCGGAGTGCGTTCGACGGCGGCTGGCTGAGGGGCACTTTCGGCCCGCCTTCGGTGCGGATTCCGCCCCTGCGATAAACTTGAAGCCTTGGCTGGCAGGTTCCGCCGCCACCCGGCGGGCGGATTTCGGAGCATCTGGTGTCCCCATCTGATGCGTCGGAGACTTTTCAGGCCGTTCCAGATTTCCAACCCGGATCCCCCGCGGATCGCAGTGAAAGTAGCACCGTGTCCCAAGAAGTGCAGAGCCCCGCCCGAGTGCACGAGATCCACAAGCAGGCCTCCCGGCGCCGGACGTTCGCCGTCATCTCCCACCCTGACGCCGGCAAGTCCACGCTCACCGAGGCCCTTGCCCTGCACGCCAAGGTGATCGGCACGGCAGGCGCCTCCAGCGGCAAGGCCAACCGCAAGGAAACGGTCTCGGACTGGATGCAGATGGAGAAGGACCGCGGCATTTCCATCAGCTCGGCAGCCCTGCAGTTCTCCTACCGGGACACCGTAATCAACCTGCTGGACACTCCGGGCCACGCGGACTTTTCCGAGGACACCTACCGGGTGCTCGCCGCCGTCGACTGCGCCGTGATGCTTGTGGACGCGGCCAAGGGCCTTGAGACGCAGACCATGAAGCTGTTTGAGGTCTGCAAGCAGCGGAACCTCCCCATCATCACCGTCATCAACAAGTGGGACCGCCCCGGTCTGGACGCGCTGGCGCTCATGGACGAGATCACGGAGCGGACCGGGCTGCTGCCCATGCCGCTGACGTGGGCGGTGGGCATTTCCGGTGACTTCCGCGGCGTGTGGGACCTGCGGAACGACCGCTTCGCCCGGTTCCAGCGGAACAACGCCGGCGCCAGCATCGCCCTCACCGAATACTTCACACCGGAGGAAGCGGCCGCCAACCAGGGCGACGACTGGTCCAACGCGGTCGATGAAGCCGGCCTGGTGATTGAATCCAACCTTGACTTCGACCTTGAAAGCTTCCACGCCGGCAAGGCCACCCCCATCCTGTTCAGCTCCGCGGCGCTGAACTTCGGCGTCAAGGAACTCCTGGACGCCCTGGTCGATTTCGCCCCGCCGGCCGCGCCCCGGCCGGACATCGAGGGCACGCCGCGTCCGGTCGAGTCCCCGTTCTCCGGCTTCGTCTTCAAGGTCCAGGCCGGCATGAACAAGGCCCACCGCGACCACGTTGCTTTCATCCGCGTCTGTTCCGGCGTGTTCGAGCGCGGCATGGTGGTCACCCAGACCCGCACCGGAAAGTCGTTCGCCACGAAGTACGCCCAGCAGGTGTTCGGCCGGGAACGGGAGGTAATCGACGAGGCCTACCCCGGCGACGTCGTGGGCCTGGTGAACGCGTCCTCGCTGCGCGTCGGGGACAGCCTCTTCCTTGAGGAAGCCGTGGAGTTCCCAGCCATTCCGCTGTTCGCTCCCGAGCACTTCCAGGTGGCCCGCTCCAAGGACCCCAGCCGCTTCAAGCAGTTCCGCCGCGGCATCGAGCAACTCGAGCACGAGGGCGTCATCCAGGTGCTGCGCTCCGACGTCCGCGGTGACCAGGCGCCGGTACTTGCCGCCGTCGGACCCATGCAGTTCGAAGTGGTGGAGGACCGCATGGCGCATGACTTCAGCGCGCCCATGCGCCTGGAACGTCTCCCATACTCCATGGCCAGGATCTCGACGGCGGACGCCATGCCGGCGCTGGCCAACGTGCCGGGCGCTGAGGTGCTGCTGCGGTCCGACGGCGAATACCTGGCCCTCTTCAACGATGTCTGGGCCCTGCGCCGGATCGAGAAGAACCACCCGGACCTCACGCTGGTACCGATCGGCACGCACAACCCCGCAAAGTAGCCGCGCCAACGCGGGGCTCCGGCTCCCGGACGGTCTCCCAACCAAGGAAGCAAGGTATCGCCGTGCCCACAAACCAGCCGTCTGCAGTACCGCCCGTTACAGGATCAGCCCGTATTCCGGGATCAGCAAGTGTTTCGGGACCAGCCCGCGTCGTGGTGACCGGCATGGGTTCCATGAACCCGTTGGGGGCCAACGTCGCGGAGACCTGGGAGGCGATGCTGGCCGGGCGCTCGGGCATCGCCGCGCTTACTGACGGCTGGGCTGAGGCCCTGCCGGTGCGCATCGCCGGCCGGGTCACCGCAGACCTCGGCGATTTCCTTGGCACCCGCGAGCTGAAACGGATGGACAGGTGCGGCCAGCTGGCGCTCGTGGCCGCCCGCGAAGCCTGGGAACAGGCGGGCAAGCCCGGCGTTGAACCGGAGCGGCTCGCCGTCGTGATCGGCTCGGCCTACGGCGGCATGGACACCGTCCTGGCCCAGGTCCGGGAGCTGGATAAGGGCGGCCCCCGCAAAGTTTCCCCGCACACCCTGACCCGGCTCATGGTGAACGGGCCGTCCGCGTGGGTTTCCATTGACCTCGGCGCCAAGGGCGGGGCGCGCACCCCGGTCAGCGCCTGTGCGTCCGGGGCTGAGGCGATTTCCCAAGGTGCCGAAATGATCAGGTCCGGGGCGGCCGACGTCGTCATCGCCGGCGGCGTGGACGCCTGTGTCAACGACCTCATCATCAGCGGTTTCTCACAGATCCGGGCGCTTTCCACGCGCAACGGTGATCCGGAGCAGGCCGCGCGGCCGTTCGACCGGGACCGCGACGGGTTCGTGCTGTCCGAGGGCGCGGCGATACTGGTGCTGGAAAGCGAGGACCACGCACGTGCCCGGGGCGCTGAAGTGCTGGGCGGTGTTGCCGGGGCGGCCGTGACCTCGGACGCGAACGACATCGTGGCAGCCGACCCGGACATGCAGGTGCGCGTCATGGAGAAGGCGATTGCGTCCGCCGGCCTCCGCGGGACGGACATCGGGTTCGTTCACGCGCACGCCACCTCTACTCCAGTGGGCGACCGGCTGGAGGCGCAGGCCATCAAGGCCGTTGCCGGGAACCAGGTTCCTGTAACCTCCACGAAGGCGCTGACCGGACACCTGCTCGGCGGCGCCGGCGCGCTGGGCGCGATCGCCACACTCCAGGCCCTTCGGACCGGCGACCTGCCCGGAACCTACAACGTGGCCAGCCTTGATCCCGAGGTGGACCTGAACGTCATCACCGGCACCGTCCGCGGCAGCACCGCGACGGCGGGACTCGTCAACGCCTTCGGCTTTGGCGGGCACAGCGTGGCGCTGGTGGTCACCCGCGGGTAAACGTTAACGCTTCCGGGTCCGCACCCGGGCCGCGGTCCCTGCCGCCAGGTCCAGGAGACCCGCGCCGAGGCCGACGATGCCGAAGGTGTTGTCAGGCGCGGCCGTAACCGGGGTGGTTGACGGGAACCCTGAAGGTCAGCTGCGAGAAGTCGCCGGCCGAGGTTGAGGCGGGGTCCACGTGCACGTGGGCGGATGCCGAGCCGACGCCCAGGACCATGAGGCCGGCTGCGGCCGTGACAACGGTGGCGGTTCTCAGGGCAGGGACCTTCAGTGCTGAAGTCTTCACAACAGGCTGGTGTGGCACTCCGACCAAAAAACACGGCAGCGTGGAAAAACCTTGGGCGCGGACCCGGATTGTCACCGGTTTGGGCGGCCCGGAATGGTGGTCGGACAGATGGCACACCGGGGAGGGGTGGCTGCCGGCCCTTAGAATTGCAGGGACGCCCGCACTGCCCCGTCGACTTTCCGGAAAGGACCGCTGATGATGCCCCGTGCCTCGTTCCGGCTTTTCCGCACCGGACTGATCGGCTCGCTCGTCATCGGGTTTGCCGCCGGCGGCCACCTTGCGGGTGGCGGCGAGCTGCCCTCTCCGGCCATCCTGGCGGCGCTGTCGGCCGTGACACTGGTTCCCGTCGCCGTCCTGACCCGGTTCCGGCTCTCCTTTCCGGCCCTGGTCGCGCTGCTGGGCGCCGGCCAGTCCTGGCTGCACTGGGCCTTCGATGCGCTGGGCGGCGCGGGGGCTGCCGCACCGGCATCCGCGGCGCTGATGCCTGGCCATGCCGGCCATGAGGGTGCAGCTTTGGATCCGGCGGGCATAAGTCCGGACGCACTGGCCGCCGCAGGGTCTGCAGCCGCCGGAGGCGTCCATTCCGCGGCATCCGACAGCGTCATGTTCGCCGCACACGCCGTGGCCACCCTCTTCACGGCCGCCCTGCTGGCCCGCGGGGAGCGGGTGCTGGCAACTCTGTCATCATGGCTACGGCCGCTCACCCGCCGGCCCGAACCGGCGGCTGTCCTTCCCGCCCGCATCCCGGTGCCCTGTGCAACTCCGGTCATCCTCCCTCGGCGGCGCCCCGGTGTGCGGCTGCCCACCCGGCGAGGTCCACCCGTGTCTCTGGCCGCCTAAAGGGGTTCCTTCCAGAGCGCTGTTCCTTTGCGGACTGTTCGCTTTCAGGCAGGGGGCCGACGGCGGCGTGCAGCTACCTGCCCGCGCCACCCTGATGGGCGCGCGGGACCCTGACTGATTTTTCCGTGAAAGGCATTACCCTCATGAACACCTCCCTTCGCCGTGCCCTCAAGACCGCAGCAGCCGCTTCCCTCACGGCCGGGCTCCTCGCCGCCGGTGCAGCTGCCGCCTCCGCACACGTGACCGTTGATCCCTCCGCGACCTCCGAGGGCGGCTTCACCAAGCTCACGTTCAGCGTTCCCAATGAGTCCGTGACGGCCAAGACCAACCGACTGGAGGTCAAGCTTCCCACCGGCACCCCGCTGACCTCGGTCTCCGTCAAGCCGATGGACGGCTGGACGGCCCAGGTGGTCACCACCGCCCTGCCCAAGCCGGTTGAAATTTCGGGCGCCACAGTTACCAAGGCCCCCACCAGCGTGATCTGGACCGCGGACGCCGCCCACCAGATCGGGCAGAACGAATTTCAGACCTTCACGCTGTCCGTCGGCCGGCTCCCGGCCGCGGGCACCACCCTGATGCTGCCCGCGGTCCAGGGCTACACCGACGGAACCACAGTTAACTGGGCCGACGCAGCGGAGGCCGAGCACGACCACGCATCCGCAACCTCCACTGCTCCGGCCGCGGAAGCGGAGGAACACCACCCGGCGCCGTCGTTCGTCGTCACCGCGGCGGCCGCTGACGATCCCGCAACGGCGATGCCGGACGCCGCGCCGGCGTCGGCTACGCAGGCCGAGGGATCCAACGGCGGCCAGGCCGCCGGCTGGATCGGGCTGGTCGCGGGTCTTCTGGGCCTCGCCGCGGGTGCCACGGCCCTGGCCCGCACCCGCGCGCTCAGGAAGTAGCCGGGAGGCTCCACCAAGCACAGCATCAAACCGAAGTGGCCCGTGCCCTCACCCTGGAACTGCGAGGGGACGGCGCGGGCCACTTTGACTGGCGGCTCAAGGCTTGCCGATGAGCAGTTCCAGGACCTCTGTCAGGTGGCCCACTTCCTTCACGGAAAAGCCTGCCGGGACCGGGCCGTGCCCGCTGGGGCTGGCGGGAACGACGGCGTGCGTGAAGCCCAGCCGGTGGGCCTCCTGGATGCGTTGGTTGATTCCCGGGACGGGGCGTACCTCGCCAGCCAGGCCCACCTCACCGAAGGCGATCAGGCGCTGTGGCAGGGGTTTCTTGTGCTTCGCGGACGCCACAGCCAGCGCTACCGCGAGGTCGGTGGCCGGCTCACTGAGCTTCACGCCGCCAACCGTGGCCACGTAGGAATCGTCCTTCTGCAGCTGGCACCCGGCACGCTGCTGCAGCACTGCCAGGAGCATGGCCACCCGCGAACCGTCCAGGCCGCTCGTTGCCCGCCGCGGCTGGGAGTTCTGGGTCTCGGCGAGCAGGGACTGCACCTCGGCGAGCAGCGGCCTGCGGCCCTCCATGGTGACCGTGATGCAGGTGCCCGATACCGGATCCTTGGTCCGGGTGACGAACAGGCCGCTCGGATCGGCCAGGCCTAGGATACCGTCCTCGGTGAGGTCGAAGCAGCCCACGTCATCGGTGGGCCCGTAGCGGTTCTTAACCGCCCGCAGCAGCCGCAGGCGGGAGTGGCGCTCGCCCTCGAACTGGCACACCACGTCCACCAGGTGCTCCAGCAGGCGGGGCCCGGCGATGGAACCGTCCTTGGTCACATGCCCCACCAGCAGCGTGGTCATGTTCCGGCGTTTGGCCGCCGAAATGATCGATGCAGCCACCTCGCGGACCTGGGAGACGCCTCCCGAACTGCCCTCTACATCGGCGCTGCTGAGCGTCTGCACGGAGTCCACCACCAGCAGCTTCGGCTCCACTTGTTCTACCTGGCCAAGTGCCTGGCCGAGGTCGGTCTCCGCAGACAGGTAGAGCGTGTCCGCAATCGCGCTGATCCGCTCCGCCCGCAGTTTCACCTGGGCCGCCGATTCCTCGCCGGTCACATACAGGACGCTCTGCCCCGTCCGGGCGAACTTGGCAGCGACGTCCAGCAGAAGCGTGGACTTTCCCACACCGGGTTCGCCCGCGAGCAGGATGACCGCACCGGGCACAATGCCGCCGCCGAGCACGCGGTCCAGTTCGTCCACGCCGGTGGGCAGGTAAGCAGCGGTCGTGGCGTCAACATCGGCGATGGGCCGGGCGGGCTCCAGAACTGTCGTGGCCGCCGTCGTACGGGCCACTGCGGCGCCGGTTTCCTCAACGGTGCCCCACGCCTGGCACTCACCGCACCGGCCCACCCACTTGACCGTGGTCCAGCCGCATTCCGCGCATTTATAGCCCGGAGCCTTGGACACCCGGGAAGTCTTTGTAGCCATTGCTCCACACTAACCGGGGGCTCCGACATTCCCCCGCCGGCGCTGCCTACAGCGGGGGCAGGAGGTCGCGTGCCTCGTGGGGATCGATGCCGGCGGCTTCAAGCAGGTCCACCATGAGCGGCCGGAACAGCATCACCACGGTCTCGCCCTCGAGCTTCTGCACCTTCAGCATCCTCGGGTGCAGCCGCCCAGCGATGTCGCCGAGGTCCTGCCGGGCGCTGCGCAGGTGGGCATGGCGGGCACCCTCCTGCACCTCAGCCAGGCCGAGCGAGAGCTCGTCCACGGATGCCGCCGTTTCCTGCAGCACCTCGGCGATGTTCTCCGTGGCTTCGTCGGACAGTGCGGCGTGGTTGATGGAGCTGGTGAGCCGGCGTGCGAAGACGCGGCTGTTGCGCAAGGCAAGGTCTATGTACTCGAGCGACTGCTCCAGCCGGTCCAGTTCGTCCCGGTGCCTGCGGTAGGCGGGCGCCAGCGTGGCTACCTCGCCGGAGGCCCGCAGCGAGTGCCGCATGGCGTCCACCAGCGGCTGGCTGTTCCGGCCCCGGACCAGGGCATGCCATGCCCGGGTGGAGTCGCTGTCCACCAGTGCGGCGGCGCATTCCCGCAGCACTTCCGCCAGTTCATGGAGCAGTTTCTGGACGTCCTTGCGCGGTTCGCGGCGGGGATCCTTGGGCGCCAGGATGGTGACCAGCAGGGCCACCACGCCGCCCACCACGGCGTCGATACTGCGGGTGAAGGGGCCGCCGGCAGGCGCCGGCAGCAGCACCACCAGGAGCGACTGCAGCGCCAGCTGCGTGGTGAAGATATTGCCGCTGTCCAGGAAACGGGCCAGCAGGATAGAGGTCAAAAGCACGACGGCGGCCTGCCAGATCCCGGCCCCCAGCCAGTGGAGCAGCAAGTCACCCAAGGCAATGCCGATGGTGCAGCCCAGGCCCACCTCCATCACCCTCCGCAGGCGCAGATCGCGGGAGAAACCGAGTGCGATCAGGGAGGACGTGGCGGCGAACAGCGGCCCCGTGTGGCCCAGCACGAACTCGGCGAAGGCGTAGGCTCCGACGGCGCCGAAACAGGAAGAGCCGCCGTCGCGGGTGGCGACGGCGGCTCTCGTGTTTCGGGGGGCGGGTTAGCCGTTGATGATCTGGGGGACGCCGAGGTGTTTGAGGCCTTCGACGCCGAATTCCAGGCCGTAGCCGGATTGCTTGGCTCCGCCGAAGGGGACGCGGGGGTCCACGGCGCCGTGCTTGTTGATCCAGACGGTGCCGGCTTCGATCCGGGCRGCGACTTCGCGGGCGGCTGCCAGGTTGGGGGACCAGACSGAGGCGCCGAGCCCGACGTCGAGGCCGTTTGCCATCTCAACTGCCTGGTCGATGGTGCTGTAGCGGATGATGGGCAGGGCGGGGCCGAATTGTTCCTCGGCGACGAGCGGGTTGTTGTTGTCGATGTCGGCCACGAGGGTGGTGGGGTAGAAGTAGCCGGGCTGGGCGGCGTCGGGGTTRCCGCCGAGCAGGATGCGGGCGCCGGAGCCACGGGCTGCTTCGACGAGGTCGGCGACGATGTCGTACTGGGCCTTGTTTTGCAGCGGGCCCAGGACGTTGTTTTCGTCCAGGCCTACGCCCATGGGCATCGCGGCGGCGACTTTGGTGAGTTCTTCGCAGACGGCGTCGTAGATGTCGTCGTGGACGTAGAGGCGCTTGAGCGCGGCGCAGGTCTGGCCGGTGTTGATGAAGGCGCCCCAGAAGAGGCCTTCGGCGATGGCTTTGGGGTCGGCGTCGGGCAGCACGATGCCGGCGTCGTTGCCGCCGAGTTCCAGGGTGAGTCGTTTGACGGTGTCGGCGGAGGACCTGATGATCGCCTTGCCGGCGGCGGTGGAGCCGGTGAACATGACCTTGCCGACGGCCGGGTGTTCGGCCARCCGGGCGCCGACTTCGCGGTCGCCGGAGATGACGGACAGGACGCCGTCGGGGAGTTCCTCGTTGAGGACYTTGATCAGGGCCAGGACGGAGAGCGGGGTCATYTTGGACGGTTTGACGACGGCGGTGTTGCCCATCCGCAGCGCCGGGGCGATCTGCCAGACGGTGATCATCATGGGCCAGTTCCAGGGSCCGATGGCGCCGACGACGCCGATGGGCTTGTAGTGCAGCTCGGCGTACGTTTCGCCGTCGTCCACGACGACTTCGGGCTTGAGTTCGGTRGTGGCGGTGGCGCGGAGCCACGCGGCGCAGGCACCGACCTCGAAGCGGGCGTTGGGGCCGTTGAGGGGTTTGCCCTGCTCGCGGGAGAGCAGTTGGGCGAGTTCCTCGGCAGAGCGTTCGACGGCGTCGGCGGCCTTGAGCAGCGCGGCGGACCTCGCGTCGTGGCCCAGGGCAGCCCACGCCGGCTGGGCAGCCTGGGCTGCGGTTACCGCTCGCTCCAGGTCTTCGACGGTGTGGACCGGTGCCTCGCCAACGGGCTTCCCGGTGGCGGGGTCGA
>NZ_JBFTLC010000010.1:0-136598 GCF_056396245.1 Arthrobacter sp. 05T423 | reverse complement strand
CTGCTGCCTTCCATCCGCCMATGCCGTCAAGTTGCTGGGGCACCCACACGTTGGCCGCCCCGTTGATCAGATCCCATGCCTTCCGGTTGGCGTTCGGACCCAGGTCGATGCCGCCATCGGGCGCTCGGCGCACCAGGTCTGGCAGCGGCAGAACACCCATCAGCTGCGCTGACTGGTACTCGGTCATGTTCCACGGCGGGGTGTCGAAGTAGTACCAGCTCGCGGCGCACGCTCCGTARAGGCCGGGGCCGAACTGGGCGTAGTTCAGATAGAGCTCCAGGACGCGCTTGTCGTCGAGGGTGTAGGCGTACTGGGTGGCGAGGCCGGCTTCGAGGGCTTTGCGCAMCGCGGTGGGGTTCTCACGTTCCTCCCACAGGAACATGTTCTTGACGAGCTGCTGGGGGATGGTAGACCCGCTGGGGTCTGGTTCACCACGCATGTAGGCCGCGGCACGGGCTTGCAGGTCCGCCCAGTCGAAGGCGCCGGCGCGGGAACCGAGCTGCTCATCCTCGTGGGCGATCGTGGACGCCAGCAGGAACCGGCTCATGTGGTCCAACGAGACGAACTGGTAAACCACCGGCTCCTTGGACTGGAGCATGTAGGCCGTCCTGGGGGCGGTATATCCGGCCTCGACGATGAACGCATACACCTGGAGAAGGAGAACCGAGGCAAGCAGGACAGCGAGGATCCTCCCCAGCCACCGCGGCCATCGCTTTCTCTTGGTCGCGGGCTGGTCGGCTGCAGGGTCCGGTCGATGCCCTGGCCCTGCCGGGGGAGTCGCCCCTGGCAGGGGCTGGACGCTGACGGGCGGGAGGCCCGCTGCGGGGGCCGGCCGGGCCGCCGGGGGCTGAAACCCAGGAACCGGCCGCTGCCCCGGAGGTTGCCCAAACAACGGTGAGATACTGGTTGTGGTCGGTGCGCTCTCCATCGGCCCGCCTCACTAAATCTGCCACCTCTCCCGTTCCGGGAAGGGGTCCACTGATTGTAATCGGCCCCACCTGAAGCCGCTGCCGCCCCTCCCTCCCCACCACCTACCCGCGGCAGACCCGAAGGACGATGAACCGGAGGCCCCGGTTCCGCACACCTTGAGCGGGCCCTGAGCGTTTGCCCAGCCCAGCAGAGGGTTGAACCATCAGCTGCGTTGGACACTGTCATGCCGCCCACACCCGGGAATTCTCACCGGCTCGGCGCCGAGTCCTTCCTGCCGTGCGAACACGGCTTCAGCTACGGCCGCCTGCACGAAAGGTATAGAAGGTCAGGCGGAGCCGGTCAGGAAGGCTCCATGTCATCGGCCGGATGCCCGGCCGGAGGAACCGCCGCCAACGCATTCCAATGGAGCGGGAGTTGAGGTGTCAGGTCGTACTTGCCCGTGAGGACATCATCAATGGATGTTTGGCCCGCACAGGGGAAAGTTCCCCTCGGTTCCTCCGGTCCTCCGCGTCGCATGCCCCGAAGGTACGGGCCCCAACGGATCCGCTCGAGAGGACACGCGCGAAGGCAACACACCAATTCACCCAACCAAACTTTGGGCGGCTGACTGCGGGGGTGCCCGGTCTCAGGAGGCACTCAGCCGCCGGCCCTATCCCCCACAGCACGCCTGAACGGAAGGTCGCCCGGTCACCGGCACACGTCAGCCATCCGCGTGGGACAGTTCCAGAGTCACAGCGCCGGGCTGGGAAAAGGTGGCAGACCGTGCCAGTGGAAGTCGCCACAAGGCCACCAGATCGGGGGGCCGCCGAGGTCAGCGCCGCAGCGCCCTGTTCTCGTTGCACCCACACCGACTGTGCCGTAGCCGCTCCGGGAAATTGAATGGGCGGCATACTGTGAGGATGAAATTCACCACGACCCTTCAGGGCAGCGGCAACAAGGCCGGCATCGTCGTCCCCGAGGACGTTGTCAACGCACTCGGTGCGGGCAGGCGGCCGCCGGTGCTTGTAACCATCAACGGCAAAAGCTACCGCAGCAGCATCGCCGTGATGGGAGGCCAGAACATGGTAGGGGTCAGCGCGGTCAACCGTGAACTGACGGGTACCTCCGCCGGCGACACCGTGGAGGTAGACGTCGAACTGGACACTCAGCCACGAACCGTTGACGTGCCCGAGGACCTCGCAGCCGCTCTGGAGGCGGAACCCGAGGCGAAGGCCTTCTACGCGACGCTGAACTACAGCAGCCAGCGGCGTCACGTCGAACCGATTGCAGATGCCAAAACGGCAGAAACCCGTGCCCGGCGGGTCGCGAAGGCGGTAACCGACCTCAAAGCAGGCAAAAGATAACCCGGTAGTAGCCTGACGGCTACCGCGGACGAATGCCGGCCGTAACCCCGCAGAGGGCCCTGGGCAAGCCAGCAGAAAAGCGACAAAAGGCAATGGGACTGTGAAGGACAGCTCCCTGCCCCTGGGCGGCAACCGAAATCAAACGGGCAACGGATCTCTTCCCCATCGCGAGCAGGCCGGGGGGAGCAATGTCGGCAGCCTTACAGCCCCGGGAAATGGCTAGAAGTACGCGTACCCCACCGCGGTGACAGAAGGGATCAGGACGTTGACGATGATGAACCAGGATGCTCCCACCGCGATGGTCAGGACCACAATGATCACGATCCAGAAGAACACGAGCGATACTCCCCGCGAGGGTGGACTTGGGTTTTCAGCCATGATTTTCCCGTCTCTACGTAGTCTCGCCGTTCTAGGATTTTCCAGCCCGTGCCCGTTCATCGCGCTGCGCAGGTCCGGAAAAACTCTGAGATGGCCGTCTGCGGTGCTGATGACCCCCCAATGGCCATCAACACCATCAACAGATTGCCCTAGGCAACCAAACTAGCGCAAGGGGGCCGCCCCCTCCCGGCCGATGCGGCGCAGGGCCCGCTGAGCTTCGAACGGTCCGGACTGCCGGAGAGTTTTCCCTGGATCCGGACTGGCGCCGGAAGGGGACAGCAGGAGCGTGGCGCATACCTAAAGACCCCCGGCATGACCGTGGAGGATGGCATCCGCACAATCCGCCAAGGCACGGCCCAGGCAAAAGACGTCTGGACGGTCGGCATCCCCGCCGCCCTCGTCCTGGACAGGAAGGAAAGGCCTCACTAAGCAGTGCGCACGACTTCCGGCATCCGCGCACGCAACTTCGGCAGCGGATCGACCCATCAAGCTCTTACCTGCCATAGCGTCAGGTTGGAATCTAAGACCTTCGCGAGGGCGTGTGCAGAAACGGCGGAATCGACCCTATTCGGACAGGAATTCGGGCTACTCCTGACGTCAGCTTGGGGTGTAGTTCAGCCGGACATCTGAAGAGAGAAATGCCAGCCAGTAACGGCACCCGGTAGTCCCCAGTAATGTCCGGGGCGCTGGGGCTGCAGCGGAGGGAAGTCTTCGGTGGACGCCGCCGAGAGGCGCGGCCGCCAGCGCGGCTGCACCCCTCGGGAGCACCTCGGTGCGGGCGCCGGGGAACCCAGCCCGCTTTAACCGGCCAGTTGGCGCTCGAATCCTGCAATATTGCAGAATTCAGCGGCATCCAGGCTCGCGCCGCCGACCAGGACCCCGTCGACGTCGGTCTCGTTCAGGATGGCTGCGGCGTTGCCAGCCTTGACCGAGCCACCGTACAGGAGCCGGGTCTTAGCGGCGACGTCGGCATCGAACAGCTTCGCGAGTTCGGTGCGGATCGCGGCGCACATCTCCTGCGCGTCTTCCGGGCCGGCGACTTCTCCGGTGCCGATGGCCCAAACCGGCTCGTACGCGACCACTAGCTCTGCGGCCTGACCGGGCGTGAGGCCCTCAACGGCGGCGCGCAGCTGGCCCAGAGTGTGCTGGACGTGCGTGCTGGCCTGGCGGATATCCAGACCTTCCCCCACGCAAAGCACCGGGGTGAGCGCATGGCGGTAAGCCGCCTTGACCTTGGCGTTGAGGGTTTCGTCGGTTTCGCTGTGGATGGTGCGGCGTTCACTGTGGCCGACGAGCACGTACTTGCAGCCAAGCTTGGCCAGGAACTGGCCGCTAATGTCGCCCGTGTAGGCACCTGAGTCAACCTGGGAAAGGTCCTGGCCGCCGGCGACCAGGCCCAACCCGTCGTCCTGGATCAGGGTTTGCACGGCGCTCAGAGTGGTGAAGGGCGGGAAGACGGCAACTTCGACGCGGCTGTAGTCGTGCTTTGCCTCAGAGAGTGTTTCGGCGAGATGCTGCAGCAGACTGCTGCCTTGGACATGGTCCATGTTCATCTTCCAGTTGCCGGCGATGAGGGGCCTCCGGTCAAACGCCTTGTTGGCGGGCGTGCTCATGTGTTCCTCCGTGTTGCTTGTTGTGTGAATGGCGGTAGCGTTCGCTTCAGCCGCGTGGCTGGCGGGCCCAAAGAATGCATCTGGCTGCGCGTGATGCCGGCTATTGCTGCCCGGGCTGTTCTGCTGGTGTCCGGGTCTGGAGCCGGGTCCCGTCCAGGTTGTGCAGGAGGTGCCGTGTGCCCATGCCGTGGCTTCTGATCCAGATGATGTCGGATTGCTCGGTTTTGATTTCGATCCGCGCCATGTAGGTGTATCCGCCGGGTTCGGTGACCTCCACGAGGTCCCCAGGCTGGAGCGAGGACCAGTCCTGCGGAACCGGCAGGCTGGTGTCACCGCTCTCCCTGTGCCTGGTTGACCGCATCATTTCGGCGTTTCCCCGGAAGCAGGGCCGCCGGATGCGGGAATGTTTGCTGCTGACATGGGAATCGGGCTTTCGTTACGCAGGGATGAGGATGAGGTTGAAGTTCGGCGCTTCTGGAAAGATGAATCAGCTGGCCGGGGGTTCCCCGGCGCGAGACGTAGTGAATTTCTATTCGCTACGGCATTAGTATGAATCCGTTGGTTTGGAAGAATGAGACAGGAAAAACACATGGCACTTGCTGACATCGATGTGGCAGTCTCTGCCCTAAAATCCGGGCAGCCGATCATCGCGGTGGACGATGAGGACCGTGAAAACGAGGGCGACATCATCATGGCCGCCGAGCACGCAACCCCTGAATGGCTGGCCTGGATCATCAGGGTTTCCAGTGGCTTCGTGTGCGCCCCGATGACCAACGAACTGGCCGATGCCCTGGAACTGCCCCTGATGACGGAGGACAACAAGGACTCCCTCCGCACTGCCTACACAATCACCGTGGATGCGGCCGGCCAATCCACGACCGGCATCAGCGCGACCGACAGGGCACGAACCCTGCGGGTGCTGGCCGATCCTTCCTCCGGCCCTGGTGACCTGATCCGTCCCGGCCACGTTCTGCCGCTTCGTGCCGTGGATGGGGGAGTGCGGCAGCGTCCCGGCCACACCGAGGCCGCCGTTGACTTGCTGAAGCTTGCCGGCCTCACCCCGGTCGGGGTGATCGCCGAAGTGGTCGCCGAGGACGGTGAAATGATGCGGCTTCCCGGACTGCTGGAACTGGGGCGCGAAAAGGGCTTGCCCGTTATCAGCATCGCCCAGCTGGTGGCCGCCCTGGACAGCTGATCCGGGCCGCCACCGGCGGCTGGGTGACTACTGGGCGCAGAAGCCGCCGTCGACAAGGAGGTCGATGCCGGTGCAGAACGATGCTGCGTCCGAGAGAAGGAACACCGCCGGACCGGCCATTTCTGACGGGTCGGCGATACGCTTCATCGGCGTCTCATTGGCAAAGATCTCCATCTGATGAACCATCTCCGGGCGGGAGTTCATCTTGGTCATCGTGTACCCAGGGCTAAGGGAGTTGACCCGGATGGCCCGCTCAGCCCATTCCATGGCCAGCGACTTGCTCAGGTGCATCACAGCGGCCTTGGCGCTGTTGTAATGTGCCTGCAGCAGACCACGGTTGACGATGCTCCCTGACATGGAAGCGATGTTCACGATGGAACCGCCGCCGTTCCTGAGCATGGCTCGCCCTTCGGCCTGGCAGCTGAGGAAGACACCGGTAACGTCAATGTCGTAAACCTTCTGCCACTGAGCCAGCGGCATTTCCTCGGCCGGTGCGGCGTTCGCTATTCCTGCGGAATTGACGGCCAGGGTGAGCGGGCCGAGCTCGGCCTCGATCTTGGCGACGGCTTCTTCCAGTTCATCCGCCTTCGTCACGTCGGCAGCGACGAAGATAGCCCGTCCTCCGGCTTCCTTGATCCGGTGCACCGTTTCGTCCGGTCCTTCTCCAGGGAGGTCAACGATGCCGATGGCGCCGCTTTGCTGGGCGATGCCGAAGGCGATGGCCTGCCCGATACCGGATCCCCCTCCGGTCACCAGTGCTGTCCGTCCGTCCAGGGCGAAGCTGAGTTTCGGGTTCAATTGCTGTCCTTTAAGTTCTTAGGGCGCTTTATCTGATTCCAGCTTCAGCGCAGTCTTTTTGTCCGTGATAAGTACGTTGATCCATTTGCCTTCGACGGCTGCCCGTATCGCGGCATACTTCCTGGTGCCGCCGGCGATGCCGATGCGCCTGTCGACGCGGAGCATCTGTTCAGGACGGATGCCCAGGACCCTGTCATTGAGTTCGGATTCGATGAGTTTTCCGTGTTTGTCGAAGAACCGTAGGCAGATGTCGCCTACCGCTCCCGACGCGGCGAGGGCGTTGAGATTGGATTCGTTGAGTGAATTGCCTGACTGAAGCAACAGCGGTGATGGCTCGATACTTCCGATGCCCACCAGCAGGGTGTCCAGCCGGTCCCAATCAGCGGCAACCTCGGCGACGAAGGGATCCTCCAGCAGAGCGTCCCGGCCGCCCCGGCTGGAAACAATGCCGGGAGCGGGAAGATACCGGGGGGTGCCCTTGGTGACGGTGGCCAGCCGATCCGCCAGGTGCGTCGCCCGCACCTGCACTTCAGGATTGCCCACGCCGCCGATGACCTGGACGATCTTTTCAGCTGTTTTGACGTTCCGTGGGGACATGGCGTCCACCGTGGCCAGCAGGGTCGAGGACCAGGACGACAGGCCGACCCTGTTGCCTCCGGTGAGCGTCACCTCGAGGTATCCCGCGGCTGCCGCACCGATCCCGCGGATGATGGCTGCCTCGTCCTCGGTCTGCAGGTCGGCGACCACCACGGCCGAGAGGCCGTACTTGGCCGCCACAGCGTCTTCCAAGTCCGATTCCGTTCCGGCGGGCGGCACGACAATGGTCCTCACGATGCCTTCACGCACCGCGTCGGTGAGCCAGCGGGAGACCCGTGACTGCGAGACGTTCAGCTTTTCGGCGATCTCGCCCTGGCTCAGGTTCTGCTCGTGGTACATCCGCGCGGCCTTGACCATCAGGCCCAATTGTTGCGGGGTGAAAGTCCTGGTTCTCGGTGCCACGGCGTTCCTTCGTTTGTCGTCAGGCAAGGGTGCAATTATTTCACGTTCCTCCTTTCTTCTAGAGTGTGGCCAGTGACATGACCTTGGAGGGCGTCGCCTCGGAGGCATCCAGAATTCCCTGATTCCGTCCGCGGGCGAGGACCATCACCCGGTGAGCAAGGCCGAGGACTTCCTCGAGATCGGAGCTGACCACGATGACCGCGTTTCCGTTGCGGGCCAGCTCGGCGACAACTTCATAGATGGAGGCCCTTGCCCCGACATCGATGCCGCGGGTGGGTTCATCGAGGATGATCAGGCGCGGATCGCGTTGGAGCCATTTTCCGATCACGATTTTCTGCTGGTTGCCGCCGGAGAGGGAGGACACGGGCAGCGCCACGTTGCCCTTCATGCCGATGCCTTTCGCCACGGTTGTGGCGAAGCTGCGCACCTTGGACGGTGCTATCCAGCCCGATGAGCTGACCTTGCCCAGGTTGGGCAAGGCGATGTTGTTCTCGATCGTGTCGCTGACGACCAGCCCCTGCTGTTTGCGGTCCTCTGGAATCAGGACGACGCCGGCTTTGATGGCTGCCATGGGGTCGTCCGGCTTCAGGTTTTTCCCGTCGACGACGACCGTGCCGAGCCGGTGCTCGGCGCCGGCTATCGCGCGGACGAGCTCGGTGCGCCCGGCTCCGACGATGCCGGCGATGCCGAAGATTTCCCCGGCCCGGACCCTGAAGGAAACGTCACTGAAGTCCCCGGCTTTGTCGTGCAGGTCCTTGACCTCCAGCACGATCTCGTCCCTGGGCGGGGGCACCTCGGGAAAGAGCCGCTCGACGGGGCGGCCGACCATTTCTTCGACCAGCTGGTGGGGGGAAACCTCGCCGGAGGCGTGTTCGGTGATCTTTTTGCCATCCCTGAGCACGACGATGCGGTCCGCGATGAGGGCGATTTCGGCGAGGCGGTGGCTGACGTAGATGAACGACACGCCTTCGGCCTTCAGGGCCCTGACACATTCGAAGAGGGCGTCGGTTTCGGCTTGGCCCAGTGCGGCGGTGGGCTCATCGAGGATGAGCAGTGAGGCCTCGAGCATCAGGGCCTTGGCGATTTCGACCTGTTGTTGGCCGGCGACGCTGAGGTCCCGGACTTTGGCGTCCATGCTGCCGTTGAAGCCCAGGCGTTTGAGCTGGTTCTTGGCTTTCTCGCGCATGGTGCGGGCGTCGAGGAAGCCGTTGCGCATGGGCCAGCGTCCGATCATGACGTTCTCGGCGACGGTGAGGTCCGGCAGCAGGCGCATTTCCTGGTGGATGAGGCCGATACCGGCGGCGATGGCGTCGCCGGGGGACGTGGGTGCGTAAGGTTCTCCGTTCCAGGTCATGGTTCCGGTGGTCGGCTGGGTGACTCCGGCGATGATGCTGGAGAGGGTGGATTTGCCGGCTCCGTTTTCTCCGAGCAGGGCAACGACTTCCCCGGGGTTGATGTCCAGGTCAATGTCCTGGACGGCGATAGTGCCGGGATATTCTTTCGTGGCGCCGCGGACGCGAAGTCCGCGGTTGTCCGCAGTAGGCATTTGGGGCTCCATTGGCTAGAGAAACGGCCTGGGCGGGTGGTGCCCCGGCGGGGCACCACCCGTGGGACGGGTTAAGGGTGGTTGGCGATAAAGGGCTCGACGTTTTCCTTGGTGGTCAGAACGCCTTTCTGGAGCTGCTCGGCCGGCAGCTTCTCACCCTTGGCCAGCTTGATCGCCGATTCGAGGGCGAGCTTGCCCATGCCCTGGGTCGGCTGGGTGATGGTCGCGGCCAGAGTGCCGTTCTTTACCGCTTCCAGACCGGCTTTGTCGCCGTCGAACCCGACGATGGTGACACCCTTGACGCCGGCATTGCGGACGGCCTGAGCGGCCCCGAGGGCCAGGGCGTCGGCGCGGCCGAAGAAGATGTTGATGCTCGGGTTCGCCTGGAGCATGTCGGTGGCCAGCTGGTAGCCCTCGTCCTGTGCCCACTGCTGTGAGGCCTGACGGGCGACTTCCTTGATCCCCGGGAACTGCTTCATAGCCTCCTTGAAGCCGGTGTCACGGGCAACCTCAGGCGTCGTTCCGATCTGGCCCTGGATCACGCCGAGCTGTCCCTTGCCGTCAACCTTCTTACCCACCCACTCGCCCAGGGACTTGGCTGCCCCGACGCTGTCGGTGGCGATGAACGTATCACCGGGCGCGCCTTCGGGGTTCCGGTCAACAGCAACGATGGGAATGTTCGCTGACTTGGCCGCGCGCACCGGGACGGTTGCAGCGGTCGCACCGGCGGGGATGTAGATGATCGCGTCCACCTGCTGGGTGATGAAGTCCTGGATCTGCGAAACCTGGGTGTTGGAGTCGCCCTTCGCGTCGGCGACGACGACCTTGACGTTTTGTTCCTTGGCGGCCGCTTCGACCGACTGGCGGATCTGGTTGAAGAAGTCTGCCTGCTGGTTGGCTACGGCCAGGCCGATCGTCTTCTGCTTCTCGCCGCCGCCTCCGCCGGCGCCGGCGTTTCCGCCCCCGCAGGCTGCCAGGGAAAAGGTGGTGGCCACGGCAACCGCGGCTACTGCGATTTTTCTAAACATTTTCATCTCCATTGATAAATCCGATTGGGGAGTACTGCTTGGTTCGTGATGCTGGTGAGGGATGGGACCGGTTAGGCCTTCTTGCGCCGGAGCACGTCTGCCATCACGGCGATGGCGATGACGAGGCCGATGACGATCTGCTGGATGAACGGTGACACGCCCAGGAGGTTCAGGCCGTTGCGCAGCACACCGATCAGCAGAACACCGATGATCGTTCCGCCGATGCGTCCGACGCCGCCGTTCAGGCTTGCGCCACCGATGACAACGGCGGCGATGACGTCAAGCTCATATCCGAGTCCGGCGCTGGGCTGGGAGGAGTCCAGACGGCTGGCCAACGCGATTCCGCCGAGGCCGGCCAGGGCGCCTGCCGCGACGTAGACCCAGATGGTGACCTTCTTGACGTGGATGCCGGCCAGGCGGGCCACTTCTGCGCCGCCGCCAATTGCGTAGATGGAGCGCCCGGATGCCCGGTACTTCAGCCACGCCCAGGCGGCCAGGTACAAGGCCACCACTACCAGCAGCGTGACGGAGAAGAACCCGAGGTACCGTTCGGAGGAAAGGTTGAAGAACCACTCCGGGTAGCCCACGATCTGCTGGCCGTCGGTAATCAGGTTCGCCAGGCCGCGGGCAATGGAGAGCATGGCCAAAGTGGCGATGAACGGTGGCAGGTTAGCGTAGGTAATGCCCAGGCCATTGAGCGAACCGGCGAGGGCGCCCACGGCGATGGCTGCCAGCATGGCGGCCCACATTGGCCAGCCGCCCTGGTGGGAGAGCCAGCCCAGGACCATGGTGGAGAGTCCGAGGACGGCACCCACCGACAGGTCGATGCCGCCGGTGATGATGACCGCTGTTGCTCCGACGGACAGGATGCCGAGAACGGTCACCTGGTCCAGGATGTTGATGAGGTTGCGGCCGGTGAGGAAGAAGGGCGAGGCAAAGCTCAGAACGATGAACAGGGCGATCAGGCCCAGCAGGGCTCCGCCGCTACCCGAAAACATGCGTGCACTGAGTTGCGAAAACATGGGCGCCTTTGCGGCGTTTTCCTGGGGTGCCCCACCGGGCCGGTGGGCTAGTTGTTGACTCATGATTGACTCCGTTGGCAGTAGAGGTTGGCCCTAGTTCATGAACATTCCGCCATCAATATTGATGGCCTGTCCGGTGATGTAGCTGCCCGCGTCCGATGCGAGGAACAGCAGCAGGTTTGCTACGTCGGTTGCTTCGGCGGGGCGCTTGAGCGGTATGCCGTCGATCCACTCCTGGATCAGCTCGCCGGGCTTGTAGTCACCCAGGCGGCTTCCCCATTCACGGTCGTTGTATTCCCACATCTCGGTCTTGACGATGCCGGGGCAATAGCTGTTGACGCGGACACCGGATGGGGCGAGTTCCTTGGCCAGGGACTGGGTGAGGCCGATGACCCCGAACTTGCTGGCCGCGTAGTGGGGCGTGAAGATAAAACCTTGGCGGCCCTGTCCGCTGGATGCGTTGAGGATGACCCCGTGATTGCTGGCTTTCAGCAGCGGGGCTGCTTCGCGGCAGCACAGGAAGACAGCAGTGGTGTTAACGGCAAGGACTTTGTTGAATTCGTCCAGGCTGAGGTCTTCAAGGTTCGAGATGGTGATGATCCCGGCATTGTTGACCAGGATGTCCAGCCCGCCCCAAAGCTCTACGGTCTTGGCAAACGCCGCCTTAACCTGCGCCTCGTCGGTGACATCGGCTACCGCATGGTCGACGTCAAAGCCGGCTGCCCGAAGCTTTTCCGCCGACTCGCTGACCTGCGGGCTGCGGTCAACAAGGAGCACCGATGCGCCGGCTTCGGCGAAGGCCTGGCCAATGCCGTAGCCGATGCCGCTGGCTCCGCCGGTCACCAGGGCACGGCGGCCTTTAAAGTGGCCCTGAAAAATCTCAGATCCGATGGTGTTCATTGGTGTCACTCCGTTACTGCGGGGGCCAATGCGTCGTGCATCGTGCCGGGTGAGTTGGGGACGAGGGTTGTGGTTTCTTCAGGGGACCAGCGTGCTTTGGCGACCGCGCGCGACCAGCTTGAGCGCCGGCGGTCCGCGTCCCGGCCGGGCATGGCCGGCGTGATCGCGGTCCTGTTCCTCGGGAGGTTTTCAACAGCCTCCCGGCTGAACAGACCCGTCTCGATGGCCGCCATGTGGGCGACGCCCAGTGCTGAAAGATCCGGCACCGCGCTGCGCAGCACCGTGCGCTGGCTCAAATCTGACTGCAGCTGCATCAACCAAGTGTTTGATGTCGGGCCGCCATCGGCCAGCACGGAACTGATGGGCGGCGAGACGGACTTCTCGGCCGCCCGCAGAACATCTTCAATCTGCAGGGCAATGGATTCGAACGCGGCCCGGGCCAGGTGGGCCGAGGTCGTGCCGAGGTTGAACCCGCTGATCGTGGCCTCTGCACGTTCATCCCACCAGGGGGCACCGAGTCCGGCGAACGCGGGGACAAGGTTGACCCCGCCACTGTCCTCGACCGTCCGGGCCAGTGAGTCCAGATGCGAAACGTCACAATCCAGCACCTTCGACAGCCAAACCGCGGTCGCACCCGTAGAGAGGATGTTCCCCTCAAAGGCGTAACGGGGTGTGCCATCATGCCACGCCAGAGTCCGGACCAGTCCGCCCATGTCACCGGGGTGAGCTTCGTCCGGGAGCAGGCCCATGACGGAGCTGCCCGTACCGTAAGTCGCCTTGACCGTACCCGGACCCCGGACACCATGCGCGTACAGCGCGGAGTGTGAGTCTCCCATGACAGCGTGGACCCGTGAGCCGCTGGCGAGACCGCCCAACAGGGGGGAACTCGTCGCGGTGGACGCCACGACTTCCGGGAGGACCTGGCGGGGCACGTTGAAGAGTTCCAGCAGCTGCTGGTCCCAGTCGACTGCATCCAGGTTCAGGAGCTGGGTGCGGCTCGCGTTGCCCGCTTCGATCCGATGTTCACCGGTGAGGCAGCTCAGCAGCCAGGCATCGACTGTTCCGGCCGCAATTTTCCCGGCTTTGCTGAGGCGGCGGTCCGGGTCGGCGGTGTCGAGCAGCCATTGGATTTTCAGGGCCGAGAACATCGGGTCGATCGGCAGGCCCGTAGACCGGCGAACGAGGTCGCCTGCGCCGTCGCCGATCAGGTTCTTTGCCTGCTCGGCGGTACGGCGGTCCTGCCATCCCAAAACCGGTCCCAAGGGCTGTCCGGTTTCCCGGTCCCAGATCATTGCTGACTCACGCTGGGTGCTCACACCCAGACCCAGGACCGTGCTGTCCAGTCCGCTGAGGCTGTCGGTGACTGCCTTAATCACGCTGTCGCGTATGACGAGCGGGTCCTGTTCGACCCACCCGGGTTGGGGGTGCTGCTGCGTGAGACTGACCTGCGCCCGGGCGATGATTCCGCCCGAGCCGTCCATGACCAGGGCCTTCGTAGCGCTCGTGCCTTGGTCCACCGCAACGACGACGACGGATCCGGCAGGTGCAGGGGCCAGGTTAGTCACGGTTCAGAACCTCGCGTGCTGCCGCGGCGATATGGTCGGCGGTAAGGCCGAAGTGGTCCAGGAGGAAGGCAGTGCTGCCGGTGGGAGCAAAGTGGTCTTTCAGGCCGAGGATGCGCATCGGAACACGGGCGCCGTCCTCCAGCTGGCCCACGACGCTGGCTACTGCGGCCCCAAGGCCGCCGGCGACGTTGGCTTCCTCTGCGGTGATGATTCCGCCGGTCTGGCGGGCCGCATCCTTGATGGCGTCCTCGTCGAGCGGGCTCAGGTAGGTGGCGTTCAGGACACGGGCCGAGACGCCCTCGGCGGCAAGTGATGCAGCGGCCCACAGCGCCCGGGACACTTCGGTGCCGGTCGCGATCAGGGTTACGTCAGTACCTTCGCGGGCAACGACGAATCTTCCGCGTTCCAGCCCGGCATTGTCCTCGGAGACGTGCGGAACCTTGAAGCGCCCAACACGGATGTAGGTGGGCCGCGGGTCGGCCACGGCGTTGCGGACCGCGGCGCGGGTCTGTGCTCCGTCTGCGGGAACGACGATGTCCAGGCCCGGTAGTGCCCGCAGCCAGGAGAAGTCCTCGACGGAGTGGTGGGTCGGGCCGAGTTCACCGTAGGCCATGCCCGGGCTCATGCCGCACAGGATGACCTTGTGCTGGCTGTAGGCCACGTCCGCCTTGATCTGTTCCAGGGAACGTCCGGTCAGGAAAGGCCCGGCGGCGCATACGAAGGGAATGAAGCCGGCGTTGGCCAGACCGGCGCCGACGCCGACCATGTTCTGCTCGGCGATGCCGACGTTGATCAGCCGGTCCGGAAACTCCTCACGGAACTTCGTCAGGTTGCTGGAGCCGACTGAGTCGTTGCACACGGCGACTACTCGGTCATTGGTCCGGGCCAGATTGATGAGTTCGTCCGCGAAGTCCTGGCGGTTGTCGAACGTGGGTGCGTCGGTCTGCACGGTTGTTGTCGTCATGACAGCTCCTGGAAAGCCTGAAGGGTTTGTTCTTTGGACGGTACTTTGTGGTGCCACTCGACGCGGTCTTCGATGAAGGAGACGCCTTTGCCCTTGATGGTGTTGGCGATGACAGCGACGGGGGAACCCGTGGTGGACGGGCTCAGTGCCTCGATGAGTTCGTTGTAGTTGTGGCCGTCGACGACCCGGACTTCCATGCCGAAGGCGGCAAGCCGGGCATCGAGCGGGTCCAGTCCGTTCGTTTCTTCCGTCCGCGCGCCCTGCTGGAGCCGGTTGCGGTCAACGACGAGGGTCAGGTTGTCCAGCTTCTGGTGCGAGGCCGACATCAGCGCTTCCCAGTTGCTGCCCTCCTGCATTTCACCGTCGCCCGTGACGACGAAGACGCGGGTGCCGGTACCCAGCAGCTTGGCGCCGATAGCCGTGCCGACTGCCACCGGGAGTCCATGGCCCAGCGGGCCGGTGTTGGTTTCGACACCGGGGACCTTCACCCTGTTGGGGTGCCCGTTCAAGGCCGACAGCGGCGCCATGAAGGTGTCCAGCTCTGCCACGGGAAAGAACCCGCTGTGGGCAAGAGTCGAATACAGCGCGGCTGCACAGTGGCCCTTGCTGAGGATGAAGTGATCGCGGTCTTCCTTGCGGTGATCCTCGGGATCGACGTTCATAACAGCGTCAAAAAGGACAGTCAGGATGTCCGTGACGGAGAAGTCTCCGCCGATGTGCCCCTGACCGGAGTCGGAAATCATTTTCAGGATCGAGCGGCGGGTGGCTTGGGCACGCTCGTGCAACTTCTTGGAGCGGAAGTCGGCGTCACCGGCCAATACCTCCTGGCGGAGGGATCGCCAGGATGCGGCCTGGGAAGCATCTGCAGTTAACATTTTGCATATCCATTCAGTAGTGACTGTATGTGCAACAATGTTACGCATGCCACACTTGCCTGTCAACGAACTCCTTCACGGAGGTGTTTACAGGAGCTCATCTCGCGCACTGGGTGAGCGCATCTACCCGCTAAACCCGGGCTCTTTTATGACAAGAAAAGGAAGCTACGATGACCGAATCTCCTGCATTTCCCCGCGTCCATATCGCCACCGACCACGCCGGCATGGAGCTGAGTGCCCACCTGGTCAGGCACCTGGCAGAGAAGGGCTACGACGTGACAGATCATGGCCCGAAGGAATACGACGCCCTGGACGACTACCCGTCGTTCTGCATCAACGCGGCCCTAGCAGTGGCCGCGGACCAGGAAGCAGGGACCCACGCGCTGGGCATCGTCCTAGGCGGGTCCGGAAATGGCGAGCAGATCGCCGCCAACAAGGTCAGGGGCGTCCGCGCCGCCCTGGCATGGAACCACTCCACAGCCACACTGGCCCGGCAGCACAACGACGCCAATGTTGTGGCCGTTGGCGGACGCCAACACAGCATGGAAGAAGCAACTGCCCTGATCGAGGCCTTCCTCCAGGAACCCTTCAGCAACGACGAACGCCACATCCGCCGCATCGGCAAGATCACGACGTACGAAACCACCGGCGAAATCGTCGCGTAACTCCTACCAAGGGAATGACCGACGCCAAACGCTGCGGTCCATGGTCACCCGGCACCTGGGGCGCCAGTATCCACAATGAAAGACGGGAACACATCACCACTGTGCAGCGCGCCCGGCCCCACACTTTGGACACATACCGCCCAGGCCATTTCAGCGTGAAAGAATCCTCCAATGACCTCCTAAAGAAAGGAACTTACCTTGTCACCTCTCGACACTTCCTCCGCCCGGGTAGCGATCGTTAGTGCCCGATGGCATGCCGACATCGTCGATCGCGCGGTCGACAGCTTCCAGACGCGGCTCAAGGAACTCGGCATCACCAACGTCGATGTCCACCAAGTACCCGGGGCCTTCGAAATTCCGCTACACGTCCGACGACTCGCAGCGTCTGGCCGATACGACGCTGTAGCCACCTCCGCCCTGGTGGTTGACGGAGGTATCTATCGCCATGAATTTGTCGCACAAAGCGTCGTGGACGCCCTCATGAGAGTGCAGTTGGAATCGGACGTACCAGTATTCTCCGGCGTCCTAACTCCACACCATTTTCACGAGCACGAAGAGCACCGCAACTACTTTTCCCAGCATTTCGTGACCAAGGGAAAGGAACTGGCAGACGCTCTGGCCTCAACTCTCACATCATTGGCGTCCCTATAAGTCCAACGAGACCTGGTGGATGAGCCTGGCTGGACTTCAGTCCTGCTCGAGGGGTTACTGCAGGCTACGGGATCAACGCCCCGACCCGGCCGGCGCCCCAAACTCGTCCAGTCGTTCCTCTGCCCCCGTCGAAAATGCGGCTGGTTCCGGCACCAGGCTCCGGCTCGGGGCAGGCGGCAACAACTCGTTAAGCGGGACGTCGGGCCTCGACCCTGGAGACCGGGCAGAGGGTCTCAGCCACACAGAGGGTGATGTCCTCGCGGCGGGGGCAAATCCTGGGACTTTGCTCCCGAGTTACTCCTGAATGCTCCTACTCGAAGAGCGCGCGCAGCGGAGCGTTCAGGAAAGTTCCCGTGGGATCGTGTTCCCTCCGGACTTGGTTGAAATCATCCCACCTCGGGTAGCGCTCCCGGAGAAGTTCGGGGTCGAGGAAGTACTGCTGCTTGCCCCAATGCGGCCGAGCGTCGAACTCAGATAGAACACGGTCGATTGTGTGGAAGAAGGGCAGATTCTCTCTGCCAATCGTTCGACAGAAGCCGATCGCCACGGAATCCCGGCCGTACATAGGTGACAGCCAAGAGTCGTCCCGCGCTACAGTCCGCACCTCCATGGGAAATTCGTCGGGGAAACGGTCCATGACGGGCAGTGTTGCCGCGAAAGCCTCATGGGCCTTGTCGTAGGAAACGAAATACTCCACTTCTTCCCACGGCGACGGATAGTCGTCTGGGTAAATCCTGTACGGGCGGTTCACGCGGGCAGCGGGAGTGTGATCGTCCGCAACATCGGGGGCGACGGTATCGTAGGTACGGACCAAAGTAGGGTCATCCATGCCGTCTGGCATTGGCGGAAGGACCGCTGACATGTCGTACATCGGTCCGCGAACGAAGCTGAAATGCCGGTGCCTGCGGTTTCCTTCCTCCCATCCGTCCAGGACCTCGGCAAAGGGCTGGAAAGTGAGGGATTCCCTTAGTTTGAACGCAGGCTCCAGCTGCAAGTCGACGCTGACCAGAACCCCAAGCATCCCCATCGAGGCTCGAAGGGCCGGGAGTCGTGGATCATCAGGACCGATTCGTTCCAGTTCGCCGGACGCCGTTATAAGCTCTGCACCGACCACCGCGCCGGACATGGCCGTGAGCTGCAATCCTGACCCGTGGGTGGACGTGCTAATAGCCCCGGCGATTGTCTGGAGATCAATCGCTCCCTGGTTCTTCAGGGACAAACCAGCCTCCCACAGGGGTTCCCCGATCGCCGAGATCGCTGTTCCGGCCTTGATGCGGGCCTGAGCCGCGGTTTGATCGATGTCGATGATGCCGGATATTGCTGATATGTCGAGCACGATTCCGTCCGTAGGTACTAACGGCGCAAACGAATGGCCGCTCCCGACCGCGCGGACGGAGATACCCCGCTTGGTCGCGTCAGCGACTATTTCGCTAACATGCTCTACAGAAACGGCCTTTACGACCGCCTCGGGCTGACAGCCTTGAGTGCCGGCCCAGTTACTCCACGTCGTTTGAATGCTCATGTTGTTCAGTCTCCAGTCCTTTGACGCTGCACCGATAGCTTTTGGGGACGCTTCATGGCTCGAACCTCGTACCTTCGCCGCAACCTCAGTAACGCGATGCCCGATCGCGCCCCGCAGTCTCGCTAAATAGAAACATCATTTCTGGGACGTAAACTGTGCCAATCCGACACTCAGCCCTCGACTCGTCTTGAATCCCAGCGTGACCTCGGCGAAGTTCTGGCGGACTGTGGTGAGCGGGGGAGCGTAGCAGGAGGCTGTGGGGACGTCGTCGAAGCTGACCACAGGCTGGTGTCGTCGGGAAGTTCTTTCCAGTTTCGTGGAAGGCGCGGACCAGGTTGCGGTGGGTGTCCGCTGCGGAAACCGCGGTGCAGCCGGGTTCGTCGGCGAGCCGGAGCCCGGCCTCGTGGTCGGCTTCCGCTAACCAGTCTCCACCCAGCGCGAGCGGGACGGGGGCCTGCAGGTGGTCACACTGGTCCCGGTCACCGTCTCACCCAGGTCGACGTGGTCGCCATCATGGAGACTTCCTCGACGCAGCGACAGTCACGCTTACCGCTGGCGTCGAAATCGACGACGACACGACCTTCCACTCCCGGGGGCGGCGCCGTCGGTCTGGTCGGTGTCCACCATGCAGGGTCCTGCCGGGCGGCGGGCAGCGGTATCGCTTCCAATGTGCGCATTTTTGCGTCCCCGGAAAGGGGTTTTGTCGAGAGTGTCGGGACGTCGGCCATGGAGGCGGTGACCCGTTTCGCCTCACTGAACCCGTGACCGACCTGCCAGGAGGCGTAATGCAGCGGTCGACCGGGATTGAGGCACCGTTTCAGAATGCACAACTCGCCGTGATGGGGCGTCGAGCCCCTCCGGGAAATCAGGTCAGTCTGCGGTGGCTGTATCAAAGTGACACGTTCTCTCCATGGGTCCGGGTTTCATGCTGGAAGAGACCAAGGAAACCTCCTAGTTCAAATTCGTTAATCTCGCTAATGAACCCGTCTGGTCTGGCGGCATGACGAGCGGGGTATCGCGGGCGAAAACTGCGGCAGGAATGATCTGACGGTTCCCGACATAGATCTCGCGAACCAGAGAAACTTGACTTCGCTCGACGCCCGATCACCGACCCAAAAGCCAGGAGGCCGGACACTCCCATTTGATCGACTCCCAGTCATGAACTCGCAGCTAAATCGGAACGGCTCCTACCTACAAGATCAAGGTGAAAGCAAATGAAGGCTCGAACAACTTCCAAGCTCAAGCAGACGGCGCTAACTGACTGGCGCCAACTGCAGGGCGGCGACATTGTGAATATTTTGAAGAATGCACAGGTTGTTGCCCAAGGACGAGTGGACGAAGTGTCAGGCAGCGGGGGCGTCCTGTGGATCGTGGATGAGAAGACTGAAACCCGGGCATTTTTCAAGTCGGACGGGGTTTTTGTTCTGAAGCGCTAATTCTCACTTCAGAAAAATCCACTGCGCTTGCGTTTGCGGTGCCGTTCCCATTATTGCGCTCCAGCGCCGATTTACGCCGGCTGGGCCGGGTTCTATCTGCAATCCATCATTAACGGGTAATAACGGTAATTTTGCCATCCTGGCCGACAGGCGTCGGCATTCGCCGGACACCTCTGAGGACAGTCCCCGTGAATGGGCTTCCGCAGGGAAGTCCTTCCATCGCATCGTGTCGTCGCGTAGTGGAGGTTAGAAGTCAAGTTCGAGCACGGCACGGGAAAGCAGGACTGCCCGGTCGGTTAAGGCCTTCAGCTCCTGGTCGTCGCATTCGGGTGACGCCCATCGGGTAGCGCCTTCGAGAATGGTCATGACGACTTTGACGCGTTCCTCGGCCTGCGGAAAACCCATGTCGACTGCTGCGGCCACGTACATGTTCTGGTGGAGGTTCAGCCAGTCGTCAACCTGGGCGCGCAGGGCGGCCGGAAGGATGCCGGCCATTCTGTCCGTGGCAACCAGCAGATCCCACAGGTTGCTTTCCGGTAGTCGCATCTGGCGGGTGAAGTGGAGCCTGACCATGGAGTCCCAGAAGTCCTCTGCGGAGGTCGCCTGGCCAACTGCGTCGAGCAGGGCGACGCCAAACCGGTGGAAGTGCCAGCGGAGTGATTCTGCGACGATCTCGTCCCGACCGCCCGGGAAGTGTGAGTAGAGGCTTGGGGGCTTGATGTTCACGGCATTCGCGATGGTTCTCATTGAGACTGAGCTGAAGCCGTTCGCTATGGCTAGCTCCAGGAAAGCCTCGAGGATGTGTCGGCGCGAGGCTCCATGCCCGGGCCAGTCCCACTCCTCGAGACGATGTGCGAAGGCGTCGCGGGCGCTCTCATAGGACATACCACTCATAACCTGACCTTAACAAGTAACTGATGCGCAAAAAACCCTTGGCTAACGACCATTAGTTAGGTAGTCTTGAAGTGGCGCAAAGAGGCACCATCTCCGAGCGCGTTAATGATGCGACTAGGGCAGGAAGCGCGAAAAATGTTCACGGAAAATTTGAACCTTGAGGCCAGCCGAAGCAACGTCACCCTTGGTAGCGGCCTTTCGGGCATGGTCGCCGCCTACATCAGCGCCAGGGCCTTGGAGGACAACGCGTCCCAAGACGGTGCCTGGCACGCGCAGCAGGCTTTCCGTCCGTGGATCCCAGCTTGGCGGGCACGCCGTGTTCGTTCCCATGGCGGCGGAACAGCCGTCGTTTCTTAGTCCTTCTCAGTTTCTCCAGAAAGATGTTTTCCATGGCCTCTGCTGAAGTGCTTTCCCCTCGGCCCTATGAGTCGCTGCGCCAGACCGATCGCCTTCGTGAGCTGTTCCTGATGCAGCCACATGCTGATCTCACGGGAATCCGTCCGATGGTTGCCCGCTCCTGGTACCGCAGCCGGGCCGCGGGCGTGGATGCCGTGGCGGACCGAGGATTCTTCGATGAAGGCAGGGTCGACGAATATACGATCCACGCGGCGGGTCCGCACCTGCAAAAGCTGGACGAAGTCGCAGCCGACCTGGGGGGATACGTCAACCTGACGGCACCGAACGGAGTGCTCATCAAAGCGGACTTCCTCCGTGACGACGGCTTTCCTGCCGGGTATTCGCTGCTGGAGGAGAGCTGCGGCAGCAATGGCGAAGGGTTGGCGCTGGAGGAAGGCCGCGGCGTCTGGCTGGCTCCCGAGGAACACTTCCGCGAGGATATGCGTGGAAACTGGTGCTTCGCTTCGCTTGTTCGGGATCCCTTCCACAACCGTGTCCGGGCCGTCATCGGGCTGACGCTTCCCGCAAACCGGGTATCGACCCTTGAACCATCCTCAACGTTGCTGATGCTTGAGGGCGTAGCCTCCCGAATCGAACGCGACATCGAGGTCCGGACTTCCTCCCGGGAGCGTGCCCTGCTCAATGAGTATCTGAGAATCTCCCGCCGGAGGGGCAATCACGCGGTCATTGCCTTGGACGGCAAGAACTCACTCCTGAACGCCTCGGCGACCGCCTCACTGGAGGACAGTGACTTCTCCGTTGTCTCCGGCTATGCCAAGGCCGTGATGGCATCCGGGCGGGACATGAACTGTGAAGTGATGCTGCAGGGGCCGGGCCTCTCGACTTTGGACGTCTCGCCGGTCACCCTCTCAGCCGCGAATGTCGGCGCGATAGTTGTTGTGCGGCCACACTCGCCGGTCAAGGTCCGCGGGGCTGAGATTCAGAGCTTGCCGTTGACGCCGGAAATCTCGGTTCAGGGGACGCCTGACCGGTTGATGGGGTATCTCGATGGAACAAGCACAGAGTTCAAGCGCACCCTGAATCTGGCTCGGAAGGCCGTGGACCACGATCGGTCCGTAGTGATGATTGGCGAGCTCGGAAGCGGAAAGCGGCGGATTGCCGGTGCCATCGCGTCATTGCGCGGCAGCCAAATGGTGGTCGATACCAGGAGCGGCGCGCTCAAGTCCCCTCAGCTTAGGGACGTGCTACACCGCGTTGCCACGGAACTGCCATCAACACTGATCATTGAACACGCTGACGAACTTTCGCAGAACGAAGCCGGCGAGCTCGCCAAGAACCTGCGCGGCAACTCATCCACCAAGCTGATTTTCACCATTACGCGCCCTACCGATGCGACATTGCTGCTTTCCGAGGCGTTCGATGTTCTTGAGATTGCCGTCGCGCCGCTGCGAAACAGGAGGGAAGACATTCCCCAGCTCGCGAACGCCATCGCAGAGGAGCTGGGGGAGCGCAGACTGTCGCGCAGGCTGATCACGACGCTTACGGATGCTGAGTGGCCACGGAACATTGATCAGCTGCGGGCGGTGGTATCCAACGCGGTTGAGCGGGCGGAAGGGGCCGAAGTCACGGTAGACGACCTTCCGCAGGGCTTCCACAGGGTTTTGACCAGAGGCCGCCTCTCACGGCTGGAGGACGCGGAGCTCAGCGAACTCCGTAGCGCCCTCCAGGAAGCGAACGGCAACCGCAGCCTGGCTGCGGAAACATTGCAGATCGGCCGATCGACGCTTTATCGGCGGATGGACTACTTCCGAAGCCGGGGGTTCGAACTCTAAGCCCGCGGTGTCCGCCAGAAGGGCCGGCCGTCCTGGACGGTCGGCCCTTTGTGCTGCCCGCAGGCCGATCGGTTGCTGGCTGGCACAGTGTCCCACTGGGGTGTCCCGATCTGGCACGGATGGGCGTGCCGCTATCGGGTTGTACTTGAAATCACCCGACACCGGCACCCGTCCCAAGGAGTGTCCGGCAGCGAACGAGGGTACGACACGAACAGGACGACAGACTATGACCCGCGATGCCCAGGGAACCATTCTTGTGGCCCCTCACCATTTCCCGAATCTGGACCGCGAGCACGCACTCGCGGAAGAGTTCGGTTACACACTCAACCCAGCGGCAGACACCGATGCCTTCCGCGACGGACTTCCTGAAGCCGACATTGTGATGATTACCCCCTACGCCAAACTCACTGCCGACGATTTCCCGGTCATGTCCAAATGCCGTGCGGTCATCAGGTACGGTATCGGCTACGACAACATCGACGTTGCCGCAGCCACGGAAGCCGGCATCCCGGTATCAATCGTTCCAGGAACAGCATCCGAGGAAGTCGCCTCTCACGCATTTGCCATGGGCCTGGCCCTGGCCCGTCGCCTGCCTGCCGGTAGCGCCTCAATCCGCGACCTGGGCTGGGCCGGAACCATCGGCTACGACACACCGGTACTCTCCGAGCTTGAGGTCGGAGTGCTTGGAATGGGACGCATCGGCCAGCACGTGGCCCGGATGTACTCGGCTGTCGGAGCCCGCGTCCGGGCTTACGACCCCTTTGTCACAGACAGTTTCGTGGAGCTGGCCGCCTTGGAAGACATCCTTGAGAATTCCGACGTCGTCTCGCTGCACCTGCCGCTGAACCAGGACACGGCAAACCTCATCTCAGTCGATGTCCTGGCGCGCATGCGCAAGGGCGCAGTGGTCGTCAACGTGTCCCGTGGCGGCCTTATCGATGAAGCTGCACTTGCCGAGGCATTGACCTCTGGACACATCGCCGGCGCCGGCATCGACACTTTCGCCCAGGAGCCGCTCGGTGCCGAACACCCGTTGCGTTCCGCCCCCAACACCATCCTCACCCCCCACATCGCCTGGCGCTCCAACCGGTCCACAGGTGCGCTGCAGGACGGCGCCGTGGAGCGGGTCCGTCTTGCATTGACCGGGCAGCCGTTGATCGACCTTGTGAACTGAAAGACTGGAGACTCGAAATTGGGAACAACAAACCACCTGGACAACGCCGCGGAGCCCAATCCCACGGAAGATCCGCACCTGCGCCGTGGACCGCGCGGTTTTCCGCTGCTGCCCGGCGGCTACGGGCGCTCAACTTATTACACAGGCGCTCCGAGCCCCTACGCCATCAAAGGCGAAGGCTACCGTGTATGGGATGACCGCGGCCGGGAACTGATCGACGCGAATAACAACTTCACGTCCTTGATCCACGGCAACGCCCACCCGGAAATCACGGAGGCTGCGACCAAGGCCCTCACTGCTGGAGCCAGCTGGGGCATCCCGAACCTCTACGAATGGGAACTTGCCGACCTCCTGCTGTCCCGCCTGCCCGACCTTGACCAGGTTCGCTTCGCGAATTCCGGCACAGAAGCTGTCATGTCCGCAATCCGCATCGCCCGGGCGAGCACCGGCCGTGAACGCGTCATCGTCACCAAGGGCGGCTACCACGGAACCTCCGAGGTGGCCCTGGTCCCCGGCGGTCCCTCCTACCAGCGTGGGGTGACCCGCGGCGTGATCGACGACGTCACGGCAGTGCCGCTCAACGATGCCGAATTCCTGCGCCAGGCGATTGAGGCCGCCCCCGACCAGTACGCCGCAATCATCCTCGACCTGCTGCCGAACCGCGCCGGCCTGCTGCACATTTCTGAGGAATTCGTCCACACCGCCCGGGAGCTTGCGACCCAGTACGGCATCGTGCTGATCATCGACGAGGTCATCAGCCTGCGCCTCGGATTCAACGGTTTCAGCGGCGAATACGGTGTTTCCCCCGACTTGCTCACCACGGGCAAGCTCATCGGCGGAGGTTTCCCCGTTGGCGCCGTCTGCGGCAAGGCAGAACTCATGGCCGAGGTGGACCCGACCCGCCCGGGCAGCCTGCCGCACGGCGGCACATTCTCGGGCAACCCGGTCAGCATGGCCGCAGGGGCCGTGGCGTTGCGCCTCTACACACAAGAGGAAGTCAAGCGGCTGAACCACCTGGGCGATTCCGCACGGGACACAGTGAACTCCCGGGTCGCCGATGCAGGCTGGGAAATCCGCGGCCGTGGCTCACTGCTCCGCGCAGTCCCTGCCGGCGCCGAGAAAGTGGACGAACAGACCCAGCACCAGCTGTGGTGGGCCTCCTACGAACGGGGACTGCTCGGTTCCCCAGCCAACCTGCTGTCCCTGTCCACACCCATGGACGAGAAGGTGGTCAGCGACATCGCTGACCGTCTGGCAGATGCCGTGCTGGCAGTTGCCGCAAAAACTCCCGCAACGGAAGGTGGCAAATAACCGTGAAGATCGTTTCCTACGAGCACAAATCTGGAGTTCGTGGCGGTGTCCTGATTGAAGATGCCGTCTACGACCTGGAGCTCCTCCTGCAGGGTTCCAAGCAAGCAGTTCACGGAGCCACAATCTCCGTCCGTGAGTTCCTGGAGCTGTACGGTGACCGGCTTGAGGCCATTTCTGCGGAAATCAATACGTTGGCCGGCCAGGACTCCGTTGCCCGCGTTGGTGCGCGGGCGGAGATCCGCCTCACCACACCCGTGACGGATCCCTCCAAAGTCCTTTGCATCGGACTGAACTACAAGGACCACGTCGCCGAAACCGGACGTGCCTTCCCCGAGTACCCTGACGTTTTCGCGAAGTTCGCCTCCACCATGGTTGGGCCTGAAGACGAGATCGGCGGTGCCCGGGTCAGTAACAACCTTGATTTCGAGGGTGAACTGGCAGTGGTCATCGGACGACGTGCCAGTGAAGTATCCGAAGAGGACGCACTGGAGTACGTCGCCGGGCTCGCTCCGCTGAACGACGTCACGGCACGCGACCTGCAATACCGCGGCACCCAATGGCTGGCCGGCAAGGCGGTCGACGGCTCAACCCCCTGGGGCCCTGCACTGGTCACCCTGGATGAAGTGGGCGATCCGCAAAGCCTGGAACTGGCAACCCGCGTGAACGGCAATGAGGTCCAGCGCTCCAACACGAGCTACCAGATCTTCCCCATCGCCCGGATCGTCTCCTACCTCTCGAGCTTCCTCACCCTGGAACCGGGTGACGTCATCGCCACCGGCACCCCGCAAGGCATCGGTGCCAAGCGGAACCCGCCTGTCTGGCTTGAGCCCGGAGACACCGTGGAGATCGAGATCGAAAAGGTCGGCCTGCTTCGCAACACCGTCGGCAAACCCCAGCTCTAATTCCTGCAAGCTCTACGAAAGTAATGAAGACCCATGAGTGAAGTACAAACACAACCAGGCGAGGCAAGGTACCGCATCGCCGTCGACACCGGCGGTACGTTCACCGACGTCGTGGTCGATTCCAACAGCGGCGACATGGCGGTCGGCAAGGCACTGACCACCTACGACCGCGTATTCACCGGCTTCGAAGCCTCTGTCCGCCGTGCGGCGGAGTCGGTCGGCTGGAGCGGTGACGAGGTGCTCCGCAACGCCGACGTCATCGTCTACGGCACCACCCACGCCACCAACGCAGTGCTGACCGGCAAGGTCGCCAAAACCGCACTGCTGACCACGGACGGGTTCGCCGACACCCTGCTGCTCCGCGAAGGCGGCCGGCGGGACGCTTTCGACTCCAAAGCCGCCTACCCGCCGCCCTACATTCCGCGCCAGCTGACCTTCGAGATCACTGAACGCATCTCCGCCGAAGGCGATGTCCTGGTGCCGCTGGACGAAGAGCAGGTCCGGGAAGCCCTGGGTTCCTTCAAGGAACAGGGGATTGAAGCCGTTGCCGTCTCCTTTCTCTGGTCGATCATCAACGACGTCCACGAGAAGCGGGTTGCCGAACTGATCAAGGAAATCCTCCCCGGCGTTCCCTTCACCCTCTCCAACGAGGCCAACCCCACCATCCGGGAATACCGCCGTTCCTCTGCAGCCTCGATCGACGCTTCCCTGAAGCCCTTGATGGCCGACCACCTGGGCAAGCTCCGCTCTGACCTCCAGAAGTACGGCTTCGCCGGCGACCTCCTGGTGGTGACCTCGGAAGGTGCCGTTCTCGACGTCGCCGACGTCCTGGACCGTCCCGTTCTGCTGCTGAACTCCGGCCCGTCCATGGCACCGCTTGTCGGCGCAGCAGCTGCTCCGGACCGCGACACTGTTGTTGTCTGCGACATGGGCGGCACCACCTTCGACGTGTCCCTGGTTGAAGAAGGCGTGGTCCGCCACACGCGGGAGGCCTGGCTGGGTGAGCCCTTCGTGGGACACCTTACCGGTTTGTCCTCCGTTGCCGTCTCCAGCATCGGTGCCGGTGGCGGCAGCATCGCATGGATCGACGGCGGCGGCTTGCTCCGCGTAGGACCCCAAAGTGCGCGCAGCACCCCGGGCCCGGCAGCCTATGGCCGCGGCGGCGAAGAGCCAACGGTTACGGATGCATGTGTGGCACTTGGCTACCTCGATACCGAGGGCTTCGAAGGTGGGTTCACCTTGGACCGCGAGGCCGCCGTGCGGGCCATCGATACCCGCATCGCCGGGCCGTTGAACATGGACACCCTGCAGGCTGCACAAGCCATCCTGGACGTCTCCGCAAACCACATGGCCACGGCCATCCGGCAGGCCGCCTTGGAGCAGGGCGTAGACCCCCGGGGTGCGCTCATTGTTGCAGGCGGTGGCGCCGGTGCCATGGTTGCCGCCGCGATCGGCGTCCTCCTCGAAACTGACACCATCCTCATTCCGGCCACCGCAGGCGTGTTGGCGGCCTACGGCGCCCACCGTGCACCCATCGCCACGGAGTTCCTCTCGCCGCTGCACAACGACACCCGCAGTTTCGACGCCGGTTCGGCCTCCCGCGCTGTGGAGGACCTAACGGCCAAGGCCGAACTCTTCACGAAGCGCTTCAATGGCGTGGGCGAGGCACCCAACGTCACCTACTTCGTCGACGCCCGCTACCCGGGCCAGGCCTGGGATCTGCGTGTCTACCTGGATGCCGCCCCCGACACCTCCGGCGATGCCGCCGGAATCATTGAGCGTGCCTTCCACGAAGAACACGACCGCCGCAACGGCACACACGATCCGGACAGCCGCGTCGAGATCATCACCTGGGGCGTCCGTGTGGAAATCCCGCGGCCCGAGCACCCGAAGGACGAGGCCAGCACCCCCCGAACCAGCGAGGTCCACCGCACCGATGACATCGTCTTTGGTGGCGAGGCCTTCAGCACCCAGCGGTACCGCGGCGTCACCCTGGCACCGAGGGACAAGATCGTGGGGCCCGCGGTCATTGACCAGCCCACCACCACAATCGTCGTGCCGCCGGAGTGGAACGCCACGCTCGACGAACGATCCAACATCTACCTCACCCGTAAGGAGGCATAACCGTGACGCGCGAATTTGATCCTGTAAAGCTTTCGGTACTTGCCAATGCATTCGACGGCATCGTCCGCGAGATGACCAGCGGCCTGCTCCGCTCGGCCCGTTCGTCCGTCATCAACACGGCCCGGGACTTCTCCTGCGCCGTGCTGACCGCAGACAACCAGCTCCTCGCAGCAGCGGAAGGCGTCCCCGTCCACGTCTTCGGCGCCGGCCCCCTCGGCGAGGACATGGTGGAACTCCATGACGACATCCGTGAAGGCGACGCGTTCCTCCACAACGACCCCTACATGGGAAACTCCCACGCCGCCGACCACGTCATCCTGGTGCCCATCTTCATCCAGGGACGCCACCTCTTCACCGCCGTGACCAAGGCCCACCAGGCCGACTGCGGCAACTCGCTGCCCACCACGTTCTTCGCCACCGCACGGGACGTGTACGAGGAAGGCGCCCTGATCTTCCCCTGTGTGAGGATCCAGCGCGATTACACGGACATCGACGACATAATCCGCATGTGCCGCTCCCGCATCCGCGTTCCTGACCAGTGGTACGGCGACTACCTCGCCTCGGTGGGCGCATCGCGCATCGCCGAGCGCCGCATCCACGAGCTCGCCGAAAAATTCGGCGTCGATGACCTGGTGGACTTCGTGGACGCCTGGTTCGACTACTCGGAACGCCTCACCGGCAGCGCCATCGAAACACTGCCCGAGTACGTCCTCCACGGCACCTCGTCCCACGATCCCTTCCCCGGCACCGGCCCAGACGGTGTGCACCTGCAGGCCACCATCGAGGTGAAACCCAAGCAGGGCAAGATCGTTATTGACCTTCGAGACAACCCGGACAACCTCCCCAACGGCCTGAACCTCACCAGGGCAACGGCAACGGGTGCAGCACTGGCAGGCATCCTCTCCGGTATCCCGGAGAACCTGCCGAGCAACGCCGGAACTTTCCGGAGGGTGGAGGTGCTGCTTCGTGACGGCTGCGCCGTCGGTGTCCCGAAGCACCCCTACTCCTGCTCGTCCGGAACCACCAACCTCGCCGACCGGGTGGTCAACATCGTCCAGGCCGCCTTCTCCCAAATCGACGACGGCTACGGCACCGCTGAAGGAGCAGCCGGGCAAGCGCCAGCCAAGTCGGTCATTTCCGGTATCGACGAGCGCAACGGCAATGCCTACGTCAACCAGATCCTGGTGGGCGGCGTCGGTGGCCCCGCCACCCCTTACGTTGATGGATGGCCGACATATCAGCGTCCTGTCTGCGGCGCTCTTCTCTACCACGACAGCGTGGAGGTGGATGAGCAGCGTTATCCGATCCTGATCCACGAACGCACTTTGGTAGCCGACTCCGGCGGAGCAGGTCGGCAGCGCGGCGGACTCGCAACCCGCGTCACCATGGAACCCCGCGGGGAAAGCGTCACCCTCACATACGGCATCGAGGGTAAGCTCAACCCGCCAAAGGGCGTCCGCGGCGGACACGACGGGACCGTGCCGTCGACCTGGGTGGAAGACCTCAAAACCGGTGAACGCCGTGAAATTCCCGTAGTGGGCCGCTACGACCTGCAGTCCGGCGAGAAGGTAGTGTCCATCACCCCCGGCGGGGGCGGATACGGTGACCCGCTGGAACGAGACGTGCTTGCCGTGCTCGACGACTACCGCGAATCCAGGGTGACCCTCGAAGCAGCAGCGACCGATTATGGCGTTGTCATCACCGACGGTGCAGTGGACGAAGAAGCCACCGCCAAGGCCCGCCAAGAGCGTCTGGCCAGCTAGAAGCACCAGCCATCCCAAACTAATCCCGGGGCGAGGTATAGTCCTCGCCCCGGGATGTTCCAACAATCAATGACGGAGACAGACATGGAACCCATTCGAGTCGGCATCATCGGCGTCGGAAACGTTCTCAACCAATATTTGGACAAGATAGCCGTCCACCCAGATGTAGAGATCGTGGCGCTTGCGGACGTTAACCCGGAAGCCGTGAAAGCGCGCGCTGCAGAATACTCAGTTCCCAAGGCCCTTACGCCGGATGAACTGCTGGCCGACGAAGAAGTTGAGTTGGTCCTCAATCTCACTCCGCCCAAGCTCCATGCACCGGTAACACTCCAGGCCATCGCCGCGGGCAAGCACGTCCTCTCCGAGAAACCTTTTGCCACGTCCCTTGAGGAAGCCAAGGAAATCCTCGACGCAGCGCGGGAAGCCGGCGTCAAAGTGGGCTCCGCGCCCACCACCTTCCTTGGTTCCGGCATGCAGACCAGCCGCAAGCTCATCGATGATGGCTGGATCGGCAAGCCCGTAGCCGCCTTCGCATCGTTCGCTTGCCGCGGTTACGAGCACTGGCATCCGAACGTCGATCCCTTCTACAGCCCCGGCGCCGGGCCGATGCTGGACATCGGGCCCTACCTC
This sequence comes from Arthrobacter sp. 05T423, assembly GCF_056396245.1. Classification (NCBI taxonomy): domain Bacteria; kingdom Bacillati; phylum Actinomycetota; class Actinomycetes; order Micrococcales; family Micrococcaceae; genus Arthrobacter; species Arthrobacter sp. 05T423. The sequence goes on along the minus strand of NZ_JBFTLC010000010.1, from coordinate 106,181 downwards.
ATCACCAACCTGGTGAACTTCTTTGGACCTGTGAAGCGGGTTTCCGCTACGGCGCCGCGCTCGTCGGAGACGCGTCCGCGCCCCGGCAAGGAAGGGGAAGTGATCCACATCCAGACCCCGACCCACGTCACCGGCACCATAGACTTTGAGTCCGGCGCCGCGGCCACAGTGATCGTCAGCTGGGACGTGTGGAACCACAACCTGCCCCACCTGGAGATCTATGGAACGGGTGGATCCTTGGCTGCACCCAACCCGGACCACTTCTCCGGAGCACCCGTGCTTCGACGCGGTGAGCCCCGCGACCTCGCCTTGGACATGACACCTCCAGGTGGTGGTGACTGGCGTGAGACCCCGATTACCCACCGCGACGACGCCTACCGCGGCATAGGCCTGGCCGAGTTCGGCTTTGCCATCCGGAAGGGCCTGGAACCACGAACAGGAGGCGCCTTCGCTTACCACGTGCTGGAGGTGTTGCTCGCCTTTGAAGCCTCTTCCAAGCAGGGCCAGCATATTAATATCGAAAGCACCTGCGAGCGGCCACGGCCGCTGCCCTCAGTAGGCCCGCAGGAGCCCTACCGGTTCGATTAACACCCGAAAACCAACAGCAGCCGACGACGGTACGAAAGTGCCGGCGTCGGCTGCTGTTTTCTGTTGTCCCGTAGAGAGGTTGCCTGCGTATCAAACTGGGACACAACGAAGCGTCTCCAAGGTGAAAACCTGAAGTTCGGGCGAATCGGATTGCAAACGCCGACGCACCTACGAATTTAGGAGAACGCATGACTAGCACAGCTGCTGCTGATATCGGCACCGACGTCGGCATCAAGAACGTCCGACGCCGCACTGTCGCGCAAGCGATCGTTGAATACCTTCAGGTCCAGTACAGCGAACTGGACGGCGAAAGGAGGCGCCTGGTTCCCGGCATGTACGGCATCTTCGGACACGGCAACTCCGTTGGCCTGGCGCAGGGCATCGACGAATACGGTGTGGACTTCCCGTACTACCAGGGCAAGAACGAACAGTCGGCGGTCCACGCAGCCATCGGCTTCGCGAAGGCTTCCAACCGGGCCGCCACCCTTGCCTGCACGGCCTCCGCCGGTCCGGGATCCACCAACATGGTTACCGGTGCCGCCACGGCCACCACCAACCGCCTCCCGGTGCTCCTGTTCCCCGCGGACATCATCAACAACCGCTTCGGTGACCCGGTGCTGCAGCAGATCGAACACCCGGTTGAGCGCGACGTGTCCGCCAACGACTGCTTCCGTCCGGTCAGCCGCTACTTTGACCGGATCACGCACCCGGCGCAGCTGCTGTCCACGCTCCCGGAGGCCATGCGCGTCCTCACCGACCCTGTGGAAACCGGTGCCGTGGTGGTTTGTCTGCCGCAGGACGTCCAGGGCACGGAATTCGACTTCCCGGAGTCCTTCTTCACCCCGCGCGTCTGGCACATCCGCCGTCGTCCCGCAGTGGAAGACGAAATCCGCGATGCTGCCGAAATCATCCGAAACGCCAAGCGTCCCCTGCTGATCGCTGGCGGCGGCGTCCGCTACTCCAAGGCACAGGAGGAACTGGCACGATTCAGTGCCGAGTTCGGTATCCCGGTGTCCGAGACCTACGCGGGAAAGGGAAGTGGCCCCATCAGCGAACTCAACCTGGGTGCCCTGGGCGTGACCGGCACCGTGGGCGCCAACGAGATCGCCGATCGTGCGGATGTCGTGATCACTGTAGGTTCCCGCCTGCAGGACTTCATCACCGCTTCACACTCGCTGTTCCAGAACCCGAACGTGAAGTTCGTAAACCTCAACGTCGGCTCATTCGATGCGCACAAGATGGGCTCCTTCCCCGTCATCGGTGATGCCAAGCTGAACCTGGCCGCCCTGCGGGAACGCCTCACTGGCGCCGGCTACGCGACGTCGGAGGACTTCCGCAGCGACATAGCTGACGCCCGGAAGGCCACACTCGAAGTGCGCAAGCACGACCTCCAGGCATTCCCCGGCGAGAACATGAGCCAGGCGCAGGTCATAGACGTCCTGAACCGGACCACCACCAGCGACGACGCGCTGGTCCTGGGCTCCGGTGGCGTAGTCGAAGGCATCCACAAAGCCTGGGACCCGTCGAACGGCACCGCGATCCACTTCGAGTACGCGAACTCCTGCATGGGCCACGAAATTCCGGCCGGCCTCGGTTACCGCCTGGCCCGCGCGGATGAACCAGGGGAGGTCTATGTACTAATCGGTGACGGCACCTACTTCATGCAGCCGACCGAGCTTGTCACTGCCGTGCAGGAACGCAAGAAGATCATCACGATCGTGATCGACAACCGCGGCCACCAGTGCATCTGGCCACTCCAGGTGGCGAAGGGCGGCCCCGGCCGCGAGTTTGGCACCCAGTACCGGGAACGCAGCAACAAGTCCGGTCGGCTCGACGGCGAGATTCTCGACTTCGACATCGCCGCCAACGCTGCCAGCATGGGCTGCGCGGCCTGGTCCACCACCACGATCGAGGAGTTCGAAGCCGCGCTCACCGAAGCGCGGGCGGTCGAAGGACCGGCCGTGATCGTCGCACGGGTGGAACAGTGGCGCTACCTGTCCGGCAACGGCGCCTTCTGGGACGTCGGAGTTCCGATGACCTCGCAGCGCCCGGGCAGCCAGGAAGGAACGGCAAAGCACCTGGAAGGCCGTGCCCGCCAGCGTTTCTACGCACCCACGACCGTACCTGAAACGCGCTAAACGCACCGGGCGGGACCGCTGCCTCCAGCGGTCCCGCCCGGCGTTTTACGGGGAAACCCGTTTCTTTCGATTCTTTGGACAAAGGAGCATTCACCATGAGCGCATTTGCCGTTACTGATCCGGCCACGGGAACCACCCACGCAGAGTACCCCGCTGCCACCGACGCAGAAGTGGAGGCAGGACTCAGCGCAGCGCAGAAGACCTATCAGGAATGGTCACGCACCACCACCGTGGCTGAACGTGCAGCACTGGCCAAGCGCCTTGCTGACTTGTTTGTTGAACGCAAGGACAAACTGGCAGCCATCATCAACCGGGAGATGGGCAAACCGCTCGAACAAGCGGTAGGGGAAGCTGAATTCTCCGGCTCCATCGCAGCGGCTTTTGCCGAGCACGCAGAGGAATGGCTTGCAGACGAGGAGCTTGAGGTTGCTGATGGACTCAGGAGCTTCTTCCGGTACCAGGGCCTCGGGGTGATCCTGGGCATCATGCCGTGGAACTACCCCTACTACCAGGTGGCCCGTTTCGCGATCCCCAACATCATCCTGGGCAACACCGTCATTGTTCGCCACGCCAGCCAATGTCCGGAATCGGCGCTGGCGCTGGCGGAACTTTTCCGCGACGCAGGCTTCCCTGAGGGTGCCTACGTCAACCTCTTCGCCACCCACCAGCAGATCTCGGACATCATTGCCGATGACCGGGTGCAGGGCGTTTCGCTCACAGGCTCCGAGCAGGTTGGTGCCATTGTGGGTGAGCAGGCCGGACGCGCACTGAAGAAGTGCGTGCTGGAGCTCGGCGGCGCTGACGTGTTCCTGGTGCTCGACACCGATGACGTGGATCTTGCAGTGACAAAAGCCGTGATGGGCCGCATGGGCAACACAGGCCAGTCCTGCAACGGTTCCAAGAGGATCGTGGTGATGGACAAGTACTTCGACGAATTCTCCGCGAAGTTCAAGGCTGCAATTGCCGGCCAGTCCTACGAGAACGGTGACTTCGGCCCGCTCTCTTCTGATTCGGCCACCAGGTTCCTGACCGCGCAGGTGCAGGGGGCCCTGGACCAGGGCGCCGAAATCCTGGTGGGCGACAACCAGCCCCAGGGCAACGTCTTCACCCCGACGGTGATCACCAACATCACCCCGTCGATGGACGTCTACACCCAGGAACTTTTTGGACCGGTGGCACAGCTCTACAAGGTGTCCAGCGACGAGGAAGCGATCAAGCTCACCAACTCTTCGCCGTACGGCCTTGGCTCCGTGGTGATCTGCGACGACCTTGAGCGCGCAGAGCGCGTCGGCAACCAGCTCGACGTAGGCATGGTGTTCGTAGGAGCCTACGACCTCAGCGCCGCTGACGTTCCTTTCGGCGGCGTCAAGAAGTCGGGCTACGGACGTGAACTGGGCAAGGCCGGGATGCTCGAGTTCGCGAACAAGAAGCTCTTCCGCTTCGCGAAGTAGCGCATCCCGCGAATCGCTCAAGGGGAGGTCCGCATGGGATGGACCTCCCCTTGGCCTTTGCATCGTTCTGTCCTACGCCTGCGGGCGGACGGTGTCTGAGATCAATGAGAAAAAGTGAACAGGATGGTGAGACTGATGGCCGACGCGCCAACAGCCGGCTCTGACCAGGGCTCGGTGGATGCATTCCTGCAGGGAGGCACTTCCCTGCGGCACGCCCCGGGACCCTACTTCGGCGCCTACGGTGGCCGCTGGATGCCTGAGTCACTGATCGCGGCCCTGGACGAGCTCGAGGACACGTTCGAGAAGGCCAAGGCCGATCCCGGGTTCATCGCCCAGATCGCGGACCTGAACAAGAACTACTCCGGTCGGCCCTCACTTCTGACCGAGGCCAAGCGCTTTGCCGAGCACGCGGGAGGTGTCCGGGTCTTCCTTAAGCGCGAGGACCTGAACCACACCGGTTCGCACAAGATCAACAACGTGCTGGGCCAGGCACTCCTTGCCAAGCGGATGGGCAAGACCCGCGTCATCGCCGAAACCGGCGCAGGCCAGCACGGTGTGGCAAGTGCCACAGCTGCCGCACTGCTGGGCCTGGAATGCGTGGTCTACATGGGTGCCGAGGACTGCCGCCGGCAGGCGCTGAACGTGGCCCGGATGGAACTCCTGGGCGCCACGGTCATCCCTGTCACCAACGGTTCGCAGACACTCAAGGACGCCATCAACGAAGCCCTCCGGGACTGGGTGGCCAACGTCGGCAACACCCATTACCTGCTGGGCACGGCAGCGGGCGCCCACCCGTTCCCGGCCATGGTCCGGTACTTCCACGAAGTCATCGGCGAAGAGGCCCGCGCCCAGATCCTCGAGCAGGCAGGGCGCCTGCCCGACGCCGTCTGCGCCTGCATCGGCGGCGGCTCCAACGCCATCGGCATTTTCCACGGCTTCCTCGATGACCCGTCAGTGAAGATCTACGGCTTCGAGGCCGGCGGCGACGGCGTCGAAACCGGCCGCCACGCCTCCCCGATCACGCTGGGCAGGCCCGGCGTGCTGCACGGCGCCCGGTCCTACCTGATGCAGGACGACGACGGCCAGACCATCGAGTCGCATTCCATCTCGGCCGGCCTGGACTATCCGGGTGTCGGACCCGAACACTCCTACCTGGCCGACATCGGACGCGTCAGCTACGAGCCGATCACGGACAGCGAAGCCATGGAAGCGTTCCGCCTCCTGTGCCGCACCGAGGGCATCATTCCCGCGATCGAGTCCTCCCACGCCCTCGCCGGCGCCATCAAGGTGGGCCAGCGGCTGGCAGCGGAAGACGGCGCCGCCGGGGCCGCAGACAAGATCGTGATCGTAAACCTCTCCGGCAGGGGAGACAAGGACGTTGCCACCGCAGCGGAGTGGTTCGACCTCCTGGACCAGGACTCGGCCGAAGCAGCCATCGGCAAGGAAGGGGAACAGCTGTGACCACGGCCCCCAACACCAGCAAATCCGCCACCAGCAAGTCGGCCATTGCCATCGACAAGGCCCGGGCGGAAGGCCGTGCGGCCCTGATCGGCTACCTGCCCGCCGGGTACCCCAGCGTCGAGGAGACCATCGCCGCCGGCATCGCCCTGGCGCGCAACGGCGCCGACCTGATCGAGGTCGGCATTCCCTACTCCGACCCGGTCATGGACGGCCCGGTCATCCAGGCAGCCACCACCGAGGCCTTGGCCAAAGGTTTCCACGTCCGGCAGGTCTTTGACGTCGTCGCCGGCATCACCAGCCAGACCGACGCCGCCGTCCTGGTCATGACGTACTGGAACCCCGTGGTCCGCATGGGGGTCGACGAGTTCTCGCGGCGCCTGGCCGAGGCCGGGGGAGCAGGGCTCATTACCCCCGACCTGATCCCGGACGAGGCGGCCGAGTGGATGGACGCGTCGGAGAAGTACGGCCTGGACCGTGTCTTCCTGGTTCTTCCACGCCCGAGCGCATGTGCCGGACCGTGGAGGCGAGCCGCGGCTTCGTCTACGCGGTCTCCATCATGGGCGTCACCGGTGCCCGCACGGCCGTGAGCGATGCGGCCACCGGCGTCGTGGCCGCGGCCAAGGCTGCCGGCGCGGAACGGGTGTGTGTAGGCCTCGGCGTCTCCACGGCCGAGCAGGTCGCAGAGATCGCAGCCTACGCCGACGGTGTGATCGTCGGCTCGGCGCTCGTGGCGGCCGTGCGCGACGGCGGCGTGGACGCCGTTGCACAGCTCACCAAAGACCTCAGTACCGGACCGGCCAGGAAGTAACCGCAGCCAAACAATCACCGCCAACACTGACAAGACCCCCGGCTCACGCGCTGGGGGTCTTGTCTGTGCTGCAAGAGCTCATGTGATTGGCTCACCTAATGCATTTCAGCCGACCTGCTGCTGGGCGGAAATCACTATGCGTCGAAAGTTGTCCTGCCAGTTACTTCGGGGATCTCCACCCAAGCACTGGAGTCGGCACTGCGCAGGGAGGCATCCACCAACTCCGACGCTGACCAGCCGTCCGCGGCGGAGGGTCCGAGCTGCTTTCCTTCTGCCACCGACCGCAGGAACAGCGCCGCTTCGATGGTCTTCAGGTCGTTGAATCCAATTCCCGGGCCGGGACCGGGCTGGAACCGTCCAAACTCACCGAAAGACGGAGGGGTCATGATGGTGCGGTACCCGCTGCGGTCACTGGCGTACTCCAGCTGGTTCATGCGTTCGAAGTTCCAGCGCAACGATCCGTCCGTGCCGTAAATCTCGATGATGTACTCGGCGTGGGGGCCGATGGCCACCCGGGTGGATTCAAACATGCCAATGGCACCGCCTTCAAAGCGGGCAAGCATGGCGCTGTAGTCTTCGTTCTCCACCTCACGCGTGACGTCGGAAGCTTCGCCCATATTGAAGGAGTTCGAGGAGTTGCCGGACGGGAGCGGGCGATCCTTGATGAAGGTCTCCGTGACTGCGTTCAGCGAGGTGATGCGGCCAACGAGGAACTGAGCCAAATCGAAGCCGTGGCTGAGGACGTCCCCCAGTACCCCTGAGCCAGCGCGTGCCTGCTCGTAGCGCCACGTGAAAACCTGATTGGGGTCGGATGCATATCCGGTCAGGAGGCGGATCTGCACGTTGGTGATGCGGCCCAGTGCTCCCGAACGGATAAGCCTGCGCGCTTCAGCGACAGCCGGGGCATGACGGTAATTGAAACCTACCGATGTGATCAGACCGGCGGCTTCCGCGCCCTGCGCAATCTCACGGGACTCCCGGGCGCTGCGCCCCATGGGCTTCTCTATCCAAAAATGCTTGCCCGCTTCGATAGTGGCCAGGGCAATTTCATGGTGGAGAAAGTTGGGGGAGCAGATGGAGACGACGTCGACGTCAGGGTTTTCCAGGACCTTGCGATAGTCGGTGGCGGTCTCCCTATATCCGAGAGCGTCTTCTGCGTGGTGACGGCCAGCGTCGTCAGGGTCCGCGGCGATCACGAGCTCGGGATGCCGAGGCAGTTCCGGGAAGAACTGTTTGGTGGCTAGGTATGCCCGTGAATGCAGGCGCCCCATCCATCCGACCGAGATCAGGCCTACGCCAATGCGGTTCTGGTCTTCCAAGGGGGACTCCTCTGTCTAGCAACTGGTTTTTGTGAAGTGGTGCCGCGCAAAGGGGGGCGGCATCTGTCGATCAGCATACGAATGCGAATGCTGTGTGCTGTGTCTCAATCTGAGACATCCGACGGCTCATGGATCCTGTTTTAGTGGAACGTGACAGCTGGCCACACCTACCAAGAGGAGTTCCCCGACGATGAGGGACCGGAATCAACTGCTTCGTCCGGAAAGCCTGCGGGTGCTGGTCACCGGTGCCACGTCGGGCGTGGGAGAGGCAACGGCGAAGCTTTTCGCGGCCAGGGGTGCCACAGTGGCGCTGTTGGGCCGGCGCCCGGAGGAACTGCGGCGAGTGGCCGACGAGATCGGCGGCGGTTCGCACACTATTGTTGCCGACGTCGCCAACGCAGAATCTGTGGTGAGCGGGGTTCGAGGGGCGATCCATATGCTCGGCGGCCTCGATGTGGCCGTTAACGCGGCGGGTATTGCAGGCTATTTCGCTTTGCAGGACCTGAATTCCCGCCGCTGGAATGAGGTGCTGGCCACGAACCTGTCGGGGACCTTTTACGTCTCCCGGGAAGCCGGACTGCATATGAGAAAAGCCGGTGGAGGCGCAATCGTGAACGTCGCTTCCGATCTCGCTGTCATGGGCGTTCCCGGGCTGGCCCATTACTGCGCGGCCAAAGCCGGCGTTGTAGGACTCACCAAGGCTTTGGCCTTGGAGTTGGCTCCTCATGTCCGCGTAAATGCCGTGTGCCCTGGTCCCATAGATACACCCATGCTCAGGGCCGGACTGGCAACGGAACCGGACCCGGTCCAGGCGTTGCAGCAGAAGGAAGGCACGGTGCCATTGAACAGGCTCGCCGACCCGCGAGAAGTGGCTGTGGCCATCTACTTCCTTGCGGTCGAAGGGACTTTCGCAACTGGAACCAGCATGGCGTTTGACGGCGGCACTTCAGCCGCGTGAATGCCTCACCAAATACCTGACAAGACAAGTACACGTACAAGCCCAAGGAGCTTTGAAGGATATGCAAGAGTCGAATTACAAGGACCTCCGGAGCGCCCGGTGGTTCGCACCGCACGACCTGACCGGATTCGTGCACCGTACGGCGATTCAGGCCGAGGGTTTCTCGCGCTTTGCCCTCAAGGACAGGCCGGTGATTGGCATTGCGAACTCCTGGTCCGAGCTGGTCAACTGCAATATCCACTTCAAGCTGCTTGCCGATGCCGTGAAGCGTGGTGTGTTGATGGCGGGCGGTCTACCGCTGGAGTTCCCCACCATCTCCCTTGGTGAGAGCCTGATGAAGCCGTCAGCCATGCAGTTTCGCAACCTGATGGCTATGGATGTGGAGGAGTCCATTCGGGCCTACCCGTTGGACGCGATCGTGCTGCTTGGCGGCTGTGACAAGACAGTCCCTGCCCAGCTTATGGGTGCCGCCAGCGCCGATGTTCCAACAATCATGCTGACTGGCGGACCCCAAGAGCCCGCACACTTCCGGGGCAAGCAGCTGGGAGTCGGCACGGACACCTGGAAGTACGCCGACGAGCTGCGGGCAGGAAAGATGACTCAGGGCGACTTTGATGAGCTCGAGTCTGCCGCCAAGCCGTCCGCAGGTCACTGCAGCGAGATGGGCACGGCGTCCACGATGACGTCCCTGGTTGAGGCACTCGGCATGTGCCTGCCCGGCACCGCGTCCATCCCTGCGGTGGATTCGCGTCGTGGTGCAGCAGCAGAAGCTACCGGTCGCCGGGCAGTGGAGATGGCGCTTTCACAAGGGCCAAAACCCAGCGAAATATTGACAAAAGAGGCCTTCGACAACGCGATCACGCTCCTTATGGCCGTCGGCGGATCCACCAACGCAGTGGTGCACCTCCTGGCACTCGCGAGGCGCGTTGGCTACGAACTGCAGCTGGACCGCTTCCACGAAATCTCCCAGCGGACACCGCGGATCGTCAACGTCCGCCCGTCCGGCGAATACCTGGTGAAGCAGTTGTTCGAAGCAGGCGGTGTACCTACAGTCCTTAAAGCACTGGCGCCCCTGCTGAACAAGGAGGCCATCACGGTCACCGGTGAGTCCCTCGAGCAGGGCTTCAGCTCGGCACCCGAACCTGACGGCGTTGTAGTCAGTACGCTCGAGGCTCCATTCGACGCCTCCGGAGGCATCGCCGTCGTCCGTGGCTCTCTGGCACCAAACGGCGCCGTGATCAAGCGGAGTGCAGCCTCAAAAGATCTGTTGCAGCACAAGGGCTCGGCGGTGGTGTTCGAGGACATCTACGATCTCGGGCGCAGGATCGACGACCCCGATCTGGACATTACAGAAGACTCCGTGCTGGTCCTGCGTAACAGTGGGCCGGTGGGAGCTCCCGGCATGCCCGAATGGGGCATGCTCCCCATCCCCGAGAAGCTCTTGCGCCGGGGAATCCGCGACATCGTCCGGATTTCGGATGCCCGCATGAGCGGCACCGCCTTTGGCACCACCGTGCTGCACGTTTCTCCAGAGGCCGCCGTGGGTGGGCCGCTGGCGGTTGTCCGGGACGGGGATCCCATTGTGCTGGACGTCGAGAACCAGCGCCTGGATCTGGACATCCCTGCCGAGGAGATCGAGAGCCGGCTCGCGGAACTCAAGCTCCCGGAACCCAAATACCGGCGCGGCTACGGACGGCTTTTCATCGATCACGTGAACCAGGCCGATGAAGGCTGTGACTTCGACTTCCTGAAAGGCCTACCGGACGAGGAGCCGCAGCGTCTGCCCTACGGCCTGATGAGTGGCTGGCAAGGCGGCTGGTAAACAGCGGCACCTGCAACAACAGATTTGCGGCCGCCCGACAGCGGCGGCCCGGAAGGAGAGAACGTGTCACGACCGAAGGTCATCGTAATCGTCCAGGAGGGCCGCCCTCGACCTCCCGTGGAGCGCTTGGAAGCAGAAGCAGACGTGACGGTAGTCCGAACAGCGGAAGAATTCCGTGCCGCACTGCCCGGGACCGAGATCCTGTTCCTTAATGACTTCCGCACCAAGCTGCTGCGCGAAGTCGGTCCGGGGGAGCTGCGCTGGATCCATACCTCCAGCATCGGCGTCGACAGCCTCATGACGGATGAAATCGTGAACAGCGACATCGTGGTCAGCAACTCGCGTGGTGTCTGTGAACGGCCCATTGCGGAGTGGGTTCTCGGCGTACTCCTGATGTTCACCAAGGACCTGCGCCGGACCATTGAGTTGCAGCAGGCGCGCACATGGCAGCACCGAGAAACAGAGTCTCTGCTGGGCCGGAAAGTCCTGGTTGTGGGTCCTGGTCCGGTTGGCCGCGAGACCGTCCTCCTGCTGCGTGCAGCTGGTATGGACGTGACTGTGCTGGGCCGGTCGGCGAGGGAGGACGCGCAGCTGGGGCCCGTAGCCGGCTTCGGTGATCTCGACCGCCTACTCGGCGAGGCCGAGGACGTGGTCCTTACCCTGCCCCTCACTGAGGAGACCCGCGGGCTTTTCAACGCGTCCCGACTCGATAAGATGCGGTCAGGTGCACGGCTCATCAACGTCGGCCGCGGCGCCGTGGTGGTGGAGCAGGATCTCATTGACGCGATCGACACGGGGCACCTGGGTGGCGCGGCCCTCGATGTATTCGAACACGAACCCCTTGCTGCCGAGAATCCGCTGTGGAGCCGGAAAAACATTCTGGTATCCCCACATGCCTCCGGCGACCTGATCGGCTGGCGCGGACGCGTTGTCGATTGCTTCGCCCGAAACCTCACACGGTGGAAGGCGAACGAACCTCTCCACGATGTCGTGAATCTCAAAAAACTTGGGATGACCGCACCGGTTCTGGTGACGGACAACCCCTGACTCAGACCTTCCCATGGAATGTGCCGGTGCCAGGACTGCGCGGCACATTCCATGGGAATCAATGTCTCAAGCTGGTACACTCCCCCCACCATCCGCGTCGGTAGTGTGATTCAGAACTCAAAACTTCGTGACGAGGATTACATGTCAAGCAAAACAAGAGGTACGACGAAAACGCCGGCCCATACCCAGGAACATAAGCTCAGCGGCAACATGGGAGTGGGCGAGCTCGTGATGAGCGTGCTCGCGTTCTCCTCGCCCCTGACCACGGTCGCAGGCTTCATCCCTGTGCTGCTGATGTTCAGCGGCCACACGGCGCCCGGCATCTACATTCTGCTGACGGTAATGCTGCTCGTCTTCTCCGTTGGATTCGTGAAGATGAGCCAGAGCGTCAAGAACCCTGGCGGTTTCTACGCCTTCGTCACGGCAGGTTTCGGTAAGCCGGCCGGTCTGGGGGGAGCCTTCCTTGCTCTCTTTGGCTACATGTTTATCGGCTTCTTCGCGCCCCCGCTGTTCGCAGTGACGTTGCAGTCTTTCGTCGCAACCACCCTGAACGGCCCGGACATCCCGTGGTACTGGTATGCCCTCGGCATCATCGCCGTGACAACGTTTCTCGCCTACCATCGGATCGACCTTTCCGCGAGGGTCTTGACGACCGTGATGCTCCTTGAGTCCACGGTGGTCGTCATCTTCGATATCGTCTCCTTCGCCTCCAGCGGCGGAAACATGCAGCATGGCATCGGCTTCTCCATGCCGTGGCTCACGGACGCCGGACTGGGACTGGCTTTGCTCTTCGCTGTTGGAAACTTCTTCGGATTTGAGGCCACGGTGATTTACCGCGACGAGGTCAAAAACCCTGAGCGGACCATCCCGAGAGCAACCTACCTAGCCGTAGCCGGCATCGGCATATTTTACGCTATCGCGGCTTGGGCCTACATAGCGTTCCTAGGAGCCGACAATGCCCAGACCGCTGCCCAGAACAACACCGTCAACCTGTTTAATGACGCCGCCACAGCGCTGATCGGAAAGATCTTCGCAGACGTGGGCACGATCCTTTTGATCACCTCGATTCTGGCGTCGATGCTCTCCGTACAGAACATCGCAGCCCGGTACAGCTTTTCACTCGCGGCCGACGGTGTGCTGCCAGCGGCCCTTGGGCGGGTACACCCCCGCCACAAGTCGCCTTATGTGTCGGGTCTGGCTGTGGGGCTGATCTGGGGCGCGGCGACCGTGATCTTCTCGATCCTTGGCGTATCACCGGATAGCCTTTATCCCATCGCCAGTGGCAGCGGCAGCTTTGCAGTCTTGCTTCTGATGTTCATCACCAGCTTCGCGGTGCTCGTGTACTTCCTCCGCCGCCGCAGCTTCGCTCCGGAGTCGGTGTGGAAGACCATCGTCGCGCCGATCATCAGCGTTGGTTTCCTTGGCCTCATCACTTTCCTGGCGATCACCAACTATCCTGAACTGATCGGCGGTTCGACCGTCATGACGGCCATCTTTATGACTTTCACCTTTGCCCTGTTCTTTGGCGGTATCGTCTACGCACTGTTCCTGCGCTCCCGGCGGCCGGAGGTATATGCACGGCTGGGCCGGCAGAAGATCGAATGACTGACTGATCCCCCCTGCCGCTTCAACGACACATCGACTATCGGGAGATTTCAATGACGCAACAGATCAGAATTGGCTTGTTCGGCACCGGACGGATCGGTCAGGTACACGCCATGAGTTTGGCGACCTTGGACGAAGCCACGCTTGCCTGGGTATGTGACCCCTTTATCGAAGGTGCCAAACGGACAGCGGCCGAGTTTGGCGGCCGTGTAAGCGACGACCCCGACGAAGTATTTGCCTCAGGAGAAGTCGATGCCGTCATTGTCGCCTCGCCAACTGCCACCCACCTAGACCTCGTAGAGATGGCCATTGATTCCAATGTGCCGGTGCTTTGCGAGAAGCCAATTGACTTGGACATCGCGCGCGTGGATGCGCTCCGCGCGAAAGCGGCGGCGTCGGATGTGCCCATCGCTTTGGGTTTCAATAAACGCTTCGACAGACACTTTGTGGAGCTTAAGCGCCGTGTAGCAGCTGACGAGATTGGCGCGTTGGAGCAGATGGTCATCACTAGCCGCGACCCTGGGGAGCCGCCGGCGGCCTATCTTGGCGAATCGGGTGGGATCTTCCGCGACATGACTATCCACGATCTGGATATGGCGCGCTATTTCATACCGGACATCGTGGAGGTATCAGCACAGGGCGCGAACGTCTTCAGTGAGAACGTCCGCCAAGCCGGGGATTTTGATTCAGCAGTGGTTACTCTGCGCGGGTCCAAAGATGAGCTGGTGACGATCGTAAACTCGCGTCATTCAGCCTATGGCTACGACCAACGGATCGAAGCATTCGGCTCGACCGGATTGCTGCACGTGGGAAACAAAAACGACACACTCGTCCGGCACTGGAGTGCCAGGGCAGTCGAAGCGATCGGACCCTACCAGAACTTCTTCCTGGAACGCTACGCCGAGGCTTACCGTCTTGAGGTCGCCGAATTCCTGCGTGCAGTGCGCGGACTGCCTTCGCGGAGCCCGGGCTTTGAGGATGGCCGCGCAGCCCTGATCCTGGCGGACGCCGCCGAGGAATCGGCCCGCAGCGGTGCAGCCGTAGCCGTAGACCTAACCTCTTAGGTTCAACAAGCTGCCTGCCTGGGCCGTGGATGTTTCGCAACGATCCACGGCCCAGAGCAGGCTTTCTCTTCGTTACATACAAAGAACGCGTCGGGACAAGGGATGGAACCTGTTCATGGAACAAAGTGAGGACATGATGACGGAAGGGACACCTCCGCCTGCCTTTTGGGAGAAAGCAGAGGTTGGGGACAGGGTACGACTTGAGCAGCCTGGATGGCCGCCGCTTGACGGGTTCGTAGAAGACAAGACATCCAGCGGGGATGTCGTCTGGGTAGTCTCGGTGGGCGGGCGTCGTCTCTTCCATAAGGCCGATGGCTACAGTCTCGTGGTGCGTAAATAACATCTCCACCCTGGCGGCTGTGGGGAGCCCCGGAGGAAGTCAGCGGTAACTTGCTTGAACCGGATTGAAACGATTCACCCATGTGTTTCAAACTGGCACACCGTCCTCCGTCGCTAATCGGTCAAAGTTCAACTAAGTGAAACGCTGTGGCGAAGGTCACGCGGAAATGGTTCCAAGGAATCACCCATTAAAGCTGCAGGGTCAAACAGCGTAGTTTGACTGGCATTTGCCGAAGGTGTTTCACCGGTTCATTTGCATGGCCCTATCAAACGAGGATGAGATGACCGATGCACCACCGGCGACCACACCACTGGTCGCCCTCAAAGACATACATAAGACATTCGGGGCGGTCTCCGCATTGCGCGGCGTCAGCATCGACGTCCGCCCCGGCGAAACTTTTGCGCTTCTGGGAGACAACGCCGCTGGCAAGTCAACACTCATGAAGGTACTAACCGGCGTGTACCAGCCCGATCGCGGATCCATCGAGCTGGACGGGAAGAGGACTGAGTTTCCCACGCCCTCAGCCTCACGTGACCAAGGGGTTGAGATGGTCTATCAGGACTTCGCCCTGGCGGACAACCTTGATGTCAGGACCAACATCTTCCTGGGACGGGAGCCGCAGAAGAACATCCTGGGTCCACTGCTGAAGGTCATCGACCGGAAGAAGATGGAAGCCGAAACCAAGCGGGTGCTGGAACGGCTGGACATCCCCATCAACCCCCGGCTCAAGGTCAAGCGTCTGTCAGGTGGACAACGTCAAGCAGTCGCCATTGGCCGGGCACTGGCCTTTGATGCTCGCCTGATCATCATGGACGAACCCACCGCAAACCTCTCAGTGGCCAAGGTGGACAAGCTCATCGAGGTGACGCAGCGGCTCAAGGACTTGGGCATCGCAGTCATCATCATCACTCACCGGCTTGATGAAGCGTTTGCGGTGGCAGACCGCTTCGCGGTCATGCGCCAAGGCCAGGTGGTGGGGCGCTTCAAAGTAGGAGACGTAACTGAAGCCGAAGTTGCGCACCTCATCTCACACGGCACCCTGGAGGACTATGTCGACCACGGGAGCGGCGTTCCAGACGAGCGGCGCAAAATCGGAAGCACATCGTCTTTGAATGTCGTTGATGCACTGGCCGGACGCGGTACTACGAACGGGAGCGACTCGTGACCCTCACAATGGAGAATCTGAAGACGAAGCTGGGACCGGCTGACCTTAAGGAGGGATCCCTTGCTACCAAAGCCAAGCGCTTCATTGGGGATTACGGAATCCTTATTTTCTTCGTCCTCATCATCGTCTTCTTGGCTGCTGCCGCGCCCAACTTCCTCACTCTGAACAACGTCGTCAACGTGGTCAGGCAGTCATCGATCATCGGATTGATTGCGCTGGGAATGACCTTCATCATGATCACCGCGGGAATCGACCTCTCCGTGGGATCGGTAGTGGGCTTGGCCGGCATGACCTTCGCGCTGCTGGCCCCCGCCAGCGGAGGCGCCTTCTGGCTGCCGCTGATAGCCGGAGTCGGCGTGGGCCTGCTGGTGGGCTTCCTCAGCGCAGCGATGGTCGTGTGGGGAGCTATTCTGCCATTCCTGGCAACCCTGGCGACGATGGCCATTGCCCGCACAGCCGCTCTGGTGATCACGAACGGGCAGGTTGTCTCCGGGCTAAGTGGTCCAGCTGAATGGCTCGGCTCCGGGTTCATTGGCCCTATTCCTGTGCCGGTGATCATCTTCCTCCTGGCCGCACTGCTGTGTGAGTTCGTACTGAGCCGCACAAAGTTCGGTTCGCACGTCTACGCCGTGGGCGGAAACGAAGAGTCCGCCAAAAAAGTCGGCATCTCCACAAGCCGTGTGCTTTTCACGGTCTACCTCATCGGCGGAGTCACCGCCGCACTCGGCGGCCTCGTCCTAACTGCCCGCCTCGATGGTGCAGCACCCGTTGCTGGCACCGGCTACGAGCTTCAGGTGATTGCCGCCGTCGTCATCGGCGGGACAAGCCTCTTCGGTGGTGTCGGCACCATCCGGGGAACCGTCATCGGCGTGCTCCTGCTAGGCGTCGTGATGAACGGCATGAACCTCATGGGCGTCTCCTCATACTTCCAGCAAGGAGTCCAGGGCATCATCCTGGTGCTCGCCGTACTGCTGAACCGCTGGAAGTCGGACTGACCCCCGCGTCACCAACAACAAACCACAACCTCCTTACGCACAGTCAAAACATTGAAAGGAACAACCATGCGAATGCGACGTAAGCTCGCGGCGGCTATCGCCATGCTGGCCGCCGGTGCCCTCACCCTGACCGGGTGTGCCGGCAGCGGCAACGCAACCAATGGCTCAGCCGCAGGCAAGACCTACAACATCGGCGTTGTAGTCCTTGACCTGCAGGACCCGGACCTGGCCCACATGACGGACGCCATGAAGAAGACGGCCGATGAAAAGGGCGTCAAGCTCAACATTACTGATTCCAAGAAGGACGTCGGCAGCGAACTCAACCAGGTAGAGGACCTGCTCACCCGCAACGTCGACGCAATCATCATGCAGCCCCTCGATGGCGACGCCAGCCAGAACGCGGCAAAACGAGTCATCGCCGCGAACATTCCGCTCTTCATCCTGTCGACCGAGTTCGCAGAAGGCGCCAACGTCGGCTACAAGAGCTACATCGGCGTGGACGACACCGTGGCAGGCCAGATGCAGGCCGAGTACCTCAACAAGCTCCTTCCCCAGGGCGGCAACCTCGTCTTCGCGGCCGGTATCTATGGTGCGTCCTGGACTGACCGCCGAAAGTCTGGCTTCGACAAGACAATCAACAAGAACTTCAAGATCGTGGCGGAGTTCCAAGCTAAGGGCAGCCGCGATGAAGCAAAGCGCAACATGGAGGACACCCTTCAGCGCTTCCCGTCCGGAAAGATTGACGCGGTAGTGGCGAACAACGACGAAATGGCCATCGGTGCAGCCTCGGCCATCGCCGACGCGCACCGCACGGCCGAGTTCAAGGCAGTGGTTGGCGTCGACGGCACCGACCCCGCCCTCCAGGACATCAAGGCGGGAACGATGAGCGCCACAGTGCGCCAGGATTCAGCCGGACAAGGTGTCAAAGCAGTTGAGGTAGTCACGGACTTCCTCAAGGGCGGGAACGTGGAGAACCGCTACACACTGCCGTTCACGCTCATCACCAAAGACAACCTTTCCGAATTCCTGAAATAAACGGCCTTCGAGGCATCGGGCACGGCGGATCATCCGCCGTGCCCGTTCTGTTTTGGCACACTGTGGCAGCCGTCCCACCTGCCTACACTCACGTGGTACCAACGAAATGGAGAACGCAAGCATGCCCAAGAGCGACGACACAGTAGTGACCCGGTTACTCAACGAACTCCGGGAACTGGGCATCGAGGTGGACAACACCCCACGAAGGCTTTCCGAATACTCCTACGATGCGTCCAACTACCGCGTACGTCCTACCGCCGTTGCATTCCCTCAAAATGTCGACGACGTTCGGACCCTGCTGCGGGCATGCACGGCTTCCGGAATCCCCATTACCGCCCGCGGCGGGGGGACGTCGATGGCGGGCAATGCGATAGGCGATGGCCTCGTTGTGGATCTTTCGCGGGGGATGACTTCGGTAGGAACGCTCGACGCAGATCATGGCTCCGTCTGGGTGGATGCGGGGGTTGTGCTGGGTGAGCTGCGTTCCCACATTGAGAAAGTCACCGCAGGCAAGCTGACCTTCGCGCCCGACCCGTCGTCCCTGACCCGGGCAACGGTCGGGGGATCCATCGGCAACGATGCCTGCGGAAACCACTCAGTGGCCTATGGGCGAATGACGCACCATGTCCAGGAGCTGGAACTCGTTACTGCCGACGGGGCCTATCTCTGCGCCGGCCGGGATTTCCTGCGCGCTGTGGATGAAACAGACACTCACTCAGTTGCCCGGGCGGAGGAGCTTCTCGAGAATCTGAAATTACTGGTTCAGACCCATCTTGGGCCGATCCGCGTCGAGCTGCAGACCATTCCCCGCCAGGTTTCGGGCTACCACCTCGGGCACCTGCTCCCCGAACACGGCTTCGACATGGCTGGCGCACTAGCGGGCAGTGAGGGGACCTGCGCGATTGTTGTCCGGGCCAAAGTCGGCCTGGTGCCTAAACCCGGCACGACGGCGCTGCTCTGCCTCGGCTACGAAGACACCATCGAATCCGCGCGGGATGTAATGACCATCCTTGCTGCCAAACCGAGCGCGATCGAGGGCCTGGACGCGTCTATCGTCGATATCATGCGCCACCGCAGAGGTGCAGCCAGCGTCGAGTCCCTCCCTCGAGGCAACGCATTCCTGATGGTTGAGTTCCCTGCTGACACCATCGAGCAGGCGGCCGGGGACTGTAACCAGCTGCTTGAGAAGCTGCGTGTCGACGGCCGTGTGATCGACCATTCCGTGGTCACGCAGCCGTCCGAGCGGGCAAAACTCTGGCGGGTCCGGGAAGACGGAGCCGGACTGTCTTCCCGGCGGATCGATGGGGTTCAGACGTGGCCGGGCTGGGAAGATTCCGCGGTCGCACCGGAACGGCTTGCGGATTACCTTGCCGAATTGCTTGCGCTGGTGCGCGATTACGGCTACACGGCCTTCATGTACGGCCACTTCGGGGCAGGGTGCGTGCACATGCGGCTCGACTATGACCTGCGCACGGACGCTGGCCGTCAGGTATTCGAGAAGTTCACCCGCGAAGCCGCCAAGCTCGTAGTCGCCCACGGTGGCTCGCTGTCCGGGGAACACGGTGATGGCCGGGCCCGGAGCGATTTATTAGGCGTGATGTACTCCGCGGAGATGATCAGGCTGTTCAAAGAATTCAAACGGGTCTGGGACCCGGCCGGAATCCTCAACCCGGGGATCATTGTGGAACCCGAACCGTTCTTCACTTCGCTCGCACTTGAAGACGTTGCCAAGCCGGGACCAAGCCACGGTGAGCAGCCCACGGACCCGGCCGCCGCCATCGCGCCGTCCTCCGGGGACCGTGCGCTGCTCCCAGTGACGAGCCCTTTCGTTGGGAACTCCCATGCGTGCATCGGAGTGGGTCGCTGCCGGGCGATGTCGGGCGGTTTCATGTGCCCGAGCTACCGGGCCACGAAGGACGAGAAAGACTCGACCCGGGGGAGGGCGAGGGTTCTGCAGGAACTTACGCGGGCGCAGGGAAGCAGTCACAACGGCTGGTCAAATCCCGAGGTTCGGGAGGCCCTGGACCTGTGCCTTTCATGCAAGGCCTGTTCGACTGACTGCCCGACAGGCGTGGACATCGCGGAGGCCAAATCGCAGCTCGTCGATGAGCACTACAGGGGGCGAATCCGCCCGTTTACCCACTACTCGATCGGGTGGCTGCCACGTTGGCTGCCGCTGCTTACCAAGGTTTCAACTCTGGCCAATCGGGGCACGCAGATTCGTCCCTTCCGATATGTGGGGGAGCTGTTGGGTGTTAGTGCGCGACGGCGCCTTCCGGACTTCGCCCCATCTGGCAGGATCCGGCGACGGGTACGGGAGGCCGGATTTAAGGACAGTTCCGATGTGCTTCTTTTCATAGACAGTTTTACCCGCGCCTTCAGACCGGAAGTGATCCCGGCAGCCGCCCGCGTGCTTCGGGACTCCGGTCGCACGGTGGGCTGCACTCCGGACGCCTGCTGTGGTTTGACCTGGATTTCCACTGGACAACGAGACGGCGCCCGACGGCGGCTTGCACGGCTGATCGCGAAGCTCGACGACGGTACGGACCGGGAGATTGTCGTCCTCGAGCCCAGCTGTGCGGCAACCATACGGGACGAAGGTCCAAAGCTGGTAGGCGGTGCTGCCGCAGCACGGGTAGCCGCCCGGGTGAGGTCTTTCTCGGTGGCGATCGATGAGGCCATCAAGGGCGGGTGGAGGCCGAAAACGATCCCTCCCGAAACGGCCGTGCTCCAAACGCATTGCCATGAGCATGCCGTCTTCGGTTCAGGTGCACAGAAGCGTGTCCTGGAAGCGTGGGGGGTGACCAACCTCGTGGAATCGTCCTCATGCTGCGGTGTAGCAGGCAACTTCGGCTTCGAAGCAGAACACTTCGAAATCTCGATGAAAGTTGCGGAACACTCCATCGTTCCGGCCCTTAACCGAGGCGGCGTCGAAGCCCTGGTGCTCACAGATGGGTTTAGTTGTGCAATGCAGGTTTCGCAGGTCGACGCTCAACGTTACAGCCAGCACCTCGCCTTGGCGCTGGATCCGGACAGCGCCGGCGGGGTGGAGTGAATGGAGTACCTTGGAGTCTTTCTGATTCTCGTGGCAGCTGCTCTAAGCCTATTTGGCCACCACTCCGGCAGGCCTACTCGGGCGATGCGGAGCACCGCAACAATGCGCGCCGTTTACGTCATTCCACCGGGCGCGGCAGCTGTCATGGTGGCCGCCGCCGGACTATTTATCTTCGTCACGAGCATCGACTCCCGCTGACCCTGCCTGCCACGCGGTCGGCGCGTGGGCGTGTCTCAAACTGACACGGTGGGTAGGGCGTCCCGGGACGGATGCTGGAAGGGACCCAATAGCCCCACTACTTTTGAGAGTTGATCTCGATGATGAACAGGAAGCTCGCACAAGGACGGCACGTTGAATGGCTGCGAGCGTCGGCACAAGCCACTGAGACAGATCTTGGAGAACACACTGGCCATCAGGTAAAGCGCTCCGCAAGGATCGTGCACCGCCTTCCCCCGGACATGGCAGAAGGCCGTGACGTCAAAGACGTCACGCCTTGGCCATCGCCGGGCTCGTAGTCCCGTCCCTCACCATTCAGTTAGGGGAGCCGGTATTGCTACATCGGGATCGGCTGGACGCCAACTGCTAACGATCGTTAGTTACAATAGTGAAAACCCGGTCTAACAGTTGAAGGATGAGATGAACCAGTTGCCGCGCGAGCGAGCCAACGCTGCTGTCAGGGAATTCCTGTCCAGCCATGACTGGTCTACGCAGACACCGGCCAGGCGACGCATCCTGTCGGCATTCCTGCAGCTTGCCACCACAAGGGGCTTCGAATCAGTGACGATGAGGACCTTGGGCCGGGAGCTGAACATGAAGGCTCCCAGCCTCTACTCGAGCTTCCCTCAAGGCAAGGACGAAATCGTTGCCGAGTCGCTTCGATGGTTTACCCACAGCTTCGCCCGGGACCTCCTCGCTGCAGCCGAAGAAGCCAACTCCCCGGAGGACTACTGGGCGGCACTCGTTCGCTTCCACCTTGCCCAGCAACTCCAGCGGCCGGAGGCCGACCTTTGGGACCTCTTGGTTGCCACCGACAGAGTGGGACGTTTTCTCAGCGACGACATTCGCAACGAAGTCGGATTCTGGTCGAGTCTGCATGAGGACATGTATGCCGCGGCAGCCGAAGAAATGGGTTATCAACTTTCTCCCCAAACCACCCGTGTGATTTTCACGCTCCTTGACGGTGCAGGGCGCTGGGCTGACTGGAGCGGCAGCGATGCAGACCTTCCCGCGCTGCTGGACAACACCGTCGCACTGAGTCGCTCCATCCTCCAAGTCAGCAGCGCCAACCACTCCCCAGTCTGACCCCAATCTTCTCAAACCACGCTCTGATGCCAGGGCGTAATTTTGGCGTGCCCGGGCGCGGTGCCACCAAAAGTCATCAATGGCTAAATCCAGGCAACCTATTGCCTAACTAACGGAAGTTAGCCTACAGTCGGCACCAGGTCCGTTGATGTGCCTGCAGGAAATCTCGACCTACTCAATTACCCGAAGTAATTCGATAGGGAACCCAATGAGTCAACACACCAGTGCCGAACGCGATGAGTCGGCCCCCTCCACCAGCCCAGCCATATCAAGCGAACTCCGCGGTCAACTCGGGGTAGGGAGTATTCTCTTCTCCGTTGTCGCATGGGCCGCGCCGCTACTTGTAGTTGTGGGCCTCATGCCCTCGATGATTGCGTTCGGTGGCACCGGCATCATCGCCGCCCTCGCAGTCTCCACGGTCATTCTGCTCTTGTTCTCCGTTGGCTACACGGCCATCACCAGATACGTTGACCGGCCCGGCGCCTTCTACGCGTACATAACCGCAGGACTAGGAAAAAACGTAGGGCTCGGCGGCGCGTTCCTCGCCATGTCCGGATACCTCGTGCTCCTGCTCTCCACGTGGGCAGCGTTTGGCGTGTACGGGCGCCAACTCATCGTCGACACGCTTCACGGCCCGGACTTGCCGTGGTATCTCTACGGCCTCCTGGGCGCCGTCCTTGCCGGAGTAGCTGCCTACCGGAAGATCGAATTCTCGGCGAAGACGCTCGGCGTTGCCCTGATCCTGGAAGTCGCACTCGTCCTCGTGTTCAACCTCAGGGTCTTCTTCGACGGCGGCGCTGACGGTCCGCCCCTGAACGCCCTGACATGGGAAGGCGCAAGTACCGGCAACTTTGGGCTTGTGCTGTTGTTCGCGATGCTGTGCTTCGGCGGGTTCGAGTCCTCGGCCATCTACCGAGAGGAAGCGAAAGACCCCAACAAGACGATCCCCAGGGCAACCTACGTTGCCGTTATCCTGATTGGGCTGTTCTACCTGGTGGCAGCATGGGCAATGCTGACTGCACTGGGTAAGCAGGGCGTCGCTGACGCCCGCGCAGGCGGCGCCGTGGCCTCCATGTTCGGCGACCTCGCCGCCTCCTATGTCGGCAATGTCGTGCCGGGCATCATCAATGTTCTCGTGATCTCCTCGACGTTCGCATGCCTGCTTGCCCAGCACAACGCCGTGGCCCGCTACGCCTACTCACTTGGTAAGGATGGCGTCTTGCCGCCCATCCTTGGAGTTGCACACGCCCGGCACCATTCCCCGTTTGTTGCGTCCCTCATTGTCAGCGCCCTCGAAGTCGCAGCAATCATTGCCATTGCGGCGGGCACGGCCTTCGACGCTGCGGGCACGGACGCTTTTACGGTTTACATCCGCCTGAACGGACTTGGAGCGATCGTCGTCGTCGCGCTGCTGGTTCTCGTTTCGATAGCGGTGCTCATCTACTTCAGGCAGCACAAAGTGCCGGGCCGCGGTGTATGGAAGACAACGGCAGCCCCGGTGCTGGCTTTGGGCAGCCTGACCCTGGTGCTCGTGCTCAGCTTTCTGAACGTTGACGCACTCATCGGCGCAGGTCCCATCGCCTCCCTGTCCTTCACCCTCTTCATCCCCTTGGTCTGGGTGGGCGGCATCGTTTACGCCCGCTGGTTGAAGAAGGCGAAGCCGGACGTTTACGAAAAAATCGGCCGCCAGTAAGCGCATTTGTCGCGACCTATTACATGACTACTGAAATGGACATCAACATGACACAACGCCTCTCCGGCAAGATCGCTGTCATCAGCGGCGGAGCCAGCGGCATGGGCGTCAGCCACACCCGCCGGATGATTCAAGAAGGGGCGCGGGTGATCTCCTTCGACCTTAACGAGGGGTGCGGCCCGCAGCTTGTGGAGGAATTGGGCGAAGACAACTTGCTCTTCCTCCGCGGAGACGTCCGGGAAGCCGCGGACTGGGACCGGGTGATAGCTGCCGGCCGGCAGCATTTCGGCACTCCAAACGTGCTGGTTAACAACGCCGGGATCTCTCCCTTGCAAACCCTGGAAAAGGTGTCTGAGGAAGACTACCGACGGGTGATCGACATCAATCAGGTTGGCACCTTCCTTGGAATGCGGGCACTTGTTCCCTCCCTGCGAGAAGCTGGCGGCTCCATCATCAACATCGCCTCGACCGCAGCGCTGGTGGCGTTTGCCGATTTGTTTCCCTACGTCGCCTCGAAATGGGCCGTGCGGGGGATGACGAAGGCCGCAGCCCTCGAACTGGCACGGGATGGCATCCGGGTCAACGCGGTGTGCCCCGGAGACACGGACACGCCGATGATTCGCGCGATTGCCGATACTCCCTCCGGAGCCCTCCCGCCTGCCGACGACCTGCCCTTCAAACGGTGGGCGCAGCCCGAGGAGATCAGTGCCGCCGTCGTATTCCTCGCCTCGGACGAATCGTCCTACATGAGCGGCAGCGAACTTGTCATTGACGGTGCCTACACCGCGCAGTAGCACCCCAACGAACAGAAGGGAGAAAACCATGGATCGAGTCAGAGGCAAGATCGCGATCGTCAGCGGTGCCGGAAGCGGCATGGGCGTAGAACACGTCCGCGCCTTGGTGCGCGAGGGAGCAAGAGTGGTGGGTTTTGATATCACGGAAGGGGAGGGGCCCAAGCTCGTTGACGAATTGGGCGGCAACCGCTTTCAGTTCCTTCCTAACCATAGCGTCGCTTCAGCACCAGACTGGGCCGAAGTGGTAAGCCACTGCGAGACCACTTTCGGGGCGCCGACGGTCCTCGTCAATAACGCCGGCATTTTTCGATCGACGCGGGCCGAAAGCGCCACCGAGCAAACTTATCGTTTCGTCATCGATGTGAACCAGATTGGTCCGTTCCTGGGCATGCAAAGCGTCATCGCTGCAATGAGGTACGCCGGCGGCGGCTCCATCATCAACATCTGTTCTACTGCCGGCCTCGTCGCCTTCGAGGACAACTTTGCCTACGTGGCGTCGAAATGGGCGGTTCGGGGGATGACAAAAGCGGCGGCACTTGAGTTGGCTGCCGATGGTATCCGGGTGAACGCTGTTTGCCCAGGGGAGACCGAGACGCCGATGCTGCTTAGCAGCACCGAACCCGGCACGTCCTTGCCGCCGGAGAGCTTCCCCTTCGGCAGGTGGGCACGTCCGGAGGAGATTGCTTCCGCAGTGCTCTTCCTCGCCTCAGACGAATCGTCGTACATGAGCGGCAGCGAATTGGTAGTGGACGGGGCGTACACCGCGGCATAAGTCCTCCCCCTGCTTTCTTGCCCGCCGCCTCTCTGACGGCGGGCAAGAAAGCAGGGCGCCATGCTTGGATAGTCAGCCTGCGAGATCGTCATGCGCTGATTCTCGCGCAATGAAAACGGCGACGAGCCCAAGAACGCTGGCAATGCCACCAACAAACATGAGCGGAAGCCAAGAAGATCCCGAGGCCCCCACAAGTGCAAACGACACAATCGGTGTCAGGCCTGCAAGTGCGCTTGCACCCTGGAACCCAACTGATATGCCGGTGTATCTGACATTCGAGCTGAAGAGCTCGGCGAGGTACGCTGCCAGCGGTCCATAAGTGGCGCCTACAAAAATGAGAAGTCCTGCAACCGCGAGCACAAGTGTGGAGAATGATGCATCCGGCTTTAAGAGGCTGAAGTAGACGAATTCCCAAGCTAGACATCCGACTGCCCCGAGTGCAATGACCGGCCTGCGCCCAATCCGATCTGACACATGTGCCCAGGAGATCGAGGCAGCGATATAAACAACTTGTGCAGCTGTAATCGCCCACAGAATGAGTGAAGCGTTCAGACCAAGGATTTTCGTGGCATACGGCGTAACGAAGACGAGGCCGAGCTGGTAGTACACAAGGCTGCACAGAGCCACCCCGAACGCACTGAATATCTGGATCGTATGCGTCCGGAAGAGTGTCGCGATGGGCATCTTCTGAATCGACGGGTCATCGTCCTCCTTGGCCTTTGCACGCATCTCCATGAATGCGGGTGTATCGGCAATGCGAGTTCGAATATAGGCCCCTACGATGAGCAGTAATGCACTGATAAGGAACGGAACACGCCAACCCCATGCTTCGAACTGCTCCTGGGTGAGCGAACCTGTGATGACCGCGAGGAGTGCGGAGGACAACAGGAATCCGAATGACGCCCCAGCGTTGGCAAAGGAGGAGTAAAATGCCCTTCGGTTTGACTTTGCGGCGTGTTCGATGACCAGCAGCGCGGCCCCAGCATATTCCCCGCCTACGGCTATGCCCTGCACAAATCGAAGCAGAACGAGGAGACTGGTCGACCAGGATCCGAGTTGACTGTATGTGGGCAGGAACGCCAGCAGGACGGTGCTCGCTCCCATCAGCCAGATGGTAACGACAAGCATCTTCTTTCGTCCTAGCCGGTCACCGTAGTGCCCGAAGATGATCCCGCCCAAGGGCCGGGCTATGTATCCCACTGCAAGCGCGCTGAAGCCCAGCAGAATTTCCGAGATCGGATCGCTTGAGTCAAAGAAGAGTTTGCCAAGAATAAGTCCCGACAAAGACGCAAAGATGAAGAAGTCGAACCACTCGAGGACCGCCCCGAGTGTACTGGAGACAACTATCCTCTTGAATGAGGCTGTTGCTTCCGTTTTCGATTGTTGTGTTTGTGTGGTCATTTCAGTCCTAAAGTTTGTGCGCATCATTGCGCGGTCGGTATACAGAGGAAATCGCATCGGTCTCAACGGATGTGGGAGCGTCAGCGTCTTTGCCTCGTGCTTCTTGCCCTGACGCTGACACTTGGCCCAACTTTGCCTCAACCGGATCCGCGGCGGGAAGCGTCTTTCGCCCCGTAAAAAGCGGCAGAAGGGCTACTGCTGGAAGTCAGCGATCGTCGTGCGACCTCGCGCCGACCCGATTGATCAGGACATCGGCCGGTGACGAGGTCGCCATAGAACCGCATGGTCTCCCACCTAATGCGGGCGCCGCAGAGAAGGCCGGGTCACTTACAAGACTTCTGGGTTGAGCTGATGACGGAATGGTCGGCCGCTCAACGCACGGGCGATCTCCTCTGCGGACAGCCTCTTCATGTTCATCAATGAACGCGTCGAGTAGAAAGCCGCATGCGGAGTCAGGACCGTATTCTTCGCGGCCCGTAGAGGATGATCTGGTTCGAGGGGCTCAGATTCGAAAACGTCCAATCCCAGACCTCCCAAACGACCGTCATTAACTAAGCGGGCAGCCGCATGCGTATCGATAAGACCGCCGCGCGAAGTATTGATCACGATGGCGCCAGGCTTAGTTAGTCTCATTGCTGGTTCATCCAGCATGTGATGTGTCCGAGAGTTCAAGGGGCAGTGGAGCGAGATAACGTCGGCTTCAGAAAGAAGCCGATTCAACTCCTTGGATTCAATGTTCCTCTCTGCAAGCTTCATCGGATCAGCAGAGGGATCGCAGGCAAGGATTCTCGATCCAAACGCTTTCATGCGCTCTGCTACAAGGCTTCCAATCTGTCCAGTCCCTATAAGCCCATACGTAATGTCGCTCAGCGCGGGAACCGGCCCCATCTCACGCGCAAGCATCCATCCGTGCCCAGCGGTGGAGAGCATCTCGTGATATTGCGGGATTCTTCTCAGCAGGGTAAGTGCCAGAGCGACGGTATGGTCCGCTACGGTTTCCGACCCGTAGTCTGGGACGTTGCAGACTCGAACACCTAAACGGGTTGCTGCCTCCACATCGACGGTCTCGTAGCCAACGCCGTACCGGATCACACTTGCTTTAGAAGCTAGATTGCCGAGCACTTCAGCCGTTATGGGAGCGAATCCCGCTACAACAACATCCGCCCCCTTGGTAATCTCCAAAACTTCACACTCTTGCAGAGTGTCCGCCTCGATGTACTGCGCCCCGTAACGCTCCGCGACGGCTCTCGCTTCGTCATAGTGATCGAACTCGTGATCAGTAACAACAACCTTCTTCATCAGCAACTTTCTTTATCAGGGTCTAGGGCTTCTTTACGGCGAGAATTGTTCAGGCACAGTTAGCGTCCACCTGCCTTGTTCTTGGTGGTCCCAGAAGCGAGATTGACTGAAAACGTATCATCGTCCAACGCAGGGAGATATTGGACTTATATACAGTCTGGGCCCGCTGCTGTTGTCGAAGTCCAGAAGTGGGTGCTTGGCAAAGACCATTGAACCAAAACGAATTCAGCGGTATTGCCCAGTGGTGCCCAGCAGAACTGTGCGCGAGGAGTTCTAGGGGTCATTGCTACGCTCCTGAAACAGGAGTTGTAACGCTCATGGAATCGGCATTAATCGAGAGCTCCTCCGTAAAGGAAATAAATGCCTTTAGCAGCATCCCCACGCTGGATCATGCCGTAGGGGTCTTCGGCCGTCCCATGCTCAGATCCAATGGACGACGTCTTGGCGGCCGTGGCGCGTCTGGGTCTGCGGCCACGGCGGCCAAGGAGTCTGGCCTCATCAGGAGTCCTTGCCAGAAGGCCGGCAGGGCCAGGACTTGGTGCAAAGCAACCATGCGTGCTGCGAGAACGGTTGATTCAGGATGGAGCCACGCCGTCAGGCTGCGGGCTGCCTCTTTCCCAGGATTTGCAAAGGTATTCACTTCTCTGTGGTGCCGGCTCTAGGCGCCTGGTGTGCGTCTTGGCATTCGATCCATGCGGCCGGTCCATCACCCTTCCCCGGTTGCTCTACGGATCCTCAATGAGCGAGCTCGCCTCAAGCGCGAGCCAGAGTTCGAATGCGTCAGGATAGCTCTTAAGACTGCGGTCGGTAAGCTGCTCGATCCGCTTGAGCCGGTAGCTCAGAGTGTGTTCATGGACGAAGAGTCGAGCTGCTGTAGTTCGCAGCCGCCCCTGATTACGAAAGTACTCCGACAGTGTGTGTAGCAGTTCGGTGCCGTGGTCGTCATCATGCTGCACGATGGGTCGTAGAGCACCATCAGCAAGATGCGTCATCGTTTCGACATCCGGATTAAGCCAGCGCGCCAGCCCGAGCTGCTGTTCGGCGAGTACCACACGCCCCTCCGGCGATTCCTCCGCGAGACCGAGGGACCATAGAGCCTGCCGCTGCATCCTCGGCAGTTCCCCGAGCTCATGCGACTGCGGGCTGACGCCGATGGCAAGACCGAGGTCTGCAGCTAGGCCCCTAATTTCGTCCTCACCACAGCTGACGACCGCAAGCGGCGAATCCCGCTTCAGCAGCAGATGTGGGATATCTCGGTCCGCGAGCCAGTCTCGCACCCCGGTCTCCGTTTCGGGCCCTTCCCTTAGGCTCTCTTCGAGCGCGAGAAATCGCATCCCCTTGCTGGGATCCAGGCCGGCTTCCATGAAACGGGCTTTCAGTCCCTCGCTTTTAGCATTCTCGTTCAGCGCGCTGGACAGCAAGGCGCTGCCCTGACGGTGCGCCGCCTCACGGCGTCGTTGATCATCGATTGCGTCAAGCGCGGCGAGTGAGCTGACGTGCTGCAGGGCGGCAAGCCCTCCCGGAGTCACATTTCGATCCTCCTTCCCGACTAGGTAGGCCGTTACCCGGTTGCCAACGAAGAGGGGCAGCACATAACCGCCGGGGATCACCTTCAGATTTGCGGACCCGTCAAGATGTCTTGGCTGGAGATCGTCGGGGACCCATCGCCAGTCTCTTAGCAGTGGTCGTCCCGCGGGAGACACAAGCGCCAGGCGGTAGCCGGAGACCTGCTCGAGCCGTGAGTAAATCTCGAAGACATTACTCTCGACGCTGTTTCTCAGACGCAAGGTCTCGAAGATCCGTAGGTGCTGGGTCAGGCGCCCCCGTGCCGACCGCTCACTCGCGTTTGCGACGAGGTGGGAGAGTTCGATGAACGGAACTTGATGCGGCAGTCGGAGAACCGGGAAGGAGAGCCTTTCCGCCTCATCGAGGCACTCTTGGCTGAGCGCTGGGGCCTTGATGCTGACAACCAAACCAGCGAGGCGGTGATGCGCGAGACGAGCGACGTACGCTACTTGCCCTTCGGGATCCCGGGGGATGCCCAAGCCATTAACGATGAGCAGCTCTCCGCCCTCCAGCCAAGGGCCCGGATCGGAGAGCTCGGAGACGTGCGTCCAGAGTACTGGCTTCATGGCGGCTTCGCTTCCCGCAATCAGCTGCAGTCCGAGCTGCGGCATAGCGACAAGATCGGCAATGGTCAGATTGTCGCGCACGACTTCCTAGCTGAGGGGAGAGTGCTCATGTGGGATGAGAATACACGGTCGGCGGCGGAGGCGGTCGGAGCAGCCTTGGTTTTCATCGAGATCAGTCGAACCCTCGGCTCTTGCGACCACAAGGAAGCGGTGGCCGCCAGTGCCAACCTCCCTTTTTTGGAGACTGCGTTGGCTGCGGCCAGAGCTCGTTTTCCCTGCTTGCCATCGCGATATCACTGATTCATGCAGGACATAGCGGCCTCGCCGATATGCTGAAGTTCGGCCTCTGTCATGGCAGTTGAAAGCGCCAGCAGCCCGTTGGTCCCTGCCAATACGCCGTTGTTGTAAAGGTTCCACCAGAGAGACTTGGTGTCCTGGATCTGCAGGCGCATGAGAGAACCAAACCCATTTACAGCTACCCCTGCGGATTGCAGCTGGGTGCGGAGACGGTCTCCAGCGGAGTTCAACGCCGTCACGGCTGCCGCATCGTACAACTGCATGGCGGCCAGACCCGCAGCCATGGTCACAGGGTTGGCTGTAAAGGTGCCACCCCACACGACACTGCTGTTCTTATCCGGCCTGAACGTTTTGAGGACTTTCCGGCTTCCGCCGAGGGCACCGGCGGGAAATCCGCCGCCGATGATCTTGCCGGCTGAGATAAGGTCCGGTTCCACTCCATAGTGCTTGTGGAATCCGCCCGAATGAAGCCGGAGACTGATAACCTCATCGATCGCCAGGAGTGCCCCGTACCGGTACGTTAGATGGCGGAGTTCCTTTACAAACTCAGGGCTGGCTGGACGCAGACCTGCTCTGTTGGGCATCAGGTCGATAAGAACGGCCGCAATGTTATCTCCATGTCGGTGCAGCGTGTCTGTCAGCGCTTGAACGTCTCCTTGAGGGAGAACAATTACCGAATTTTGAATCGACGTCGGCAGCCCGGGCGTGCCCCCATTAGTGACTTCATCTCCAGTCCCGTGGTAGCTGCCCTCGAAACGGATGATGACATCCCTTCCCGTGTACGCTCTGGCAGCGCGCAACATCATAAGAACTGCCTCGGTGCCGGAGTTGCAGAACCGCCACTGCTGAATCCCGGTGCGTTCAGCTAGGCATTCCGCCATACTCACTTCGTATTTCGTGGGCAAACCGAACGCCGTTCCCCGCTTGGCAGCGCTGAGGGCGGCGTCGAGCACCTCTTCCTTAGCGTGCCCGTGTATTAATGACGTGTAGTTATTGTTGCAGTCGATAACGGATTTTCCTGTTTCATCGACTACTACAGCACCGCTTCCCGAGACTGCATAAGGGGGATGCGGAGGTACATATACCGTCGACCTGGTGTTGCCCCCGGGCATGACCTTCTTTGCGCGGGCGATGAGGTTGGATTTTTCCTTGGTGATTATTGGCATCTACTTAGTCACTTCATATTCGGTGTTTAGGGCTGGGGCGGTGTTCCTGACCKACGATGTCGGTCAGGAACACCGCATTAGCGGATGGCTACTGCGTCTATTTCAATAACTGCACCGTCAGCCGCCAGGCCGCTCACTTCAACCAGAGTGCTGGCGGGTTTCGTATCCGGCCATCGGTGGGCCCTGAGCGCGCTCACCGTGGAACGTTGTGCTATGTCAGTGACATACACAGTCAGCTTGATGAGTGCGGCTGGGGCGGACCCTGCTGCGTGGAGGATTGATTCCAGAGATTCGAGAATCCTGATGGTCTGCGCCTCAATGTCTCCCGGGTCTGGGATGAGACCGCTCTCGTCCAAGGCCAGAAGCCCGGAGACGTAGACGAAATCTCCTGCCGTGACGGCGTGTGAGAAGTGACCCCGGGGGGCCGGGACCGCCGTGCTGGTTACCTCTGTTCTGGTTGCAGTGGTTGTCATACCCGTACCGCCTGGAGGTCGTGTTTGTGCGCTTTTGATATGGCTGTCAGGGTTGACTCAAAGGCGTCAAGTGCGGTGTCGAGGTCTGCGTCGCTCCAGGCGGCGGTGGGACCGAAGGTCCGGCTGGTTAAGCCCAGCCCCTGGTTTGCCAGGCCGAGGCACATAAGGCGCCAGAGCCTGTGATCGGCCCGCTCGGCGGTTGCGTAGTCGACGATCTCCTCATTGGAGAAGTGCAGCCCGGCGCATGGTCCATCGCCGGTGACGGCAAGGGAAATTCCGAGGTTCTCGGCAAGTTCTCGAAGACTGTGGCGCAGCATTTCGCCTTTGGCGGCCGCTTCCGCGAAGACGGCAGTGGTGGTGGTTTGCAGCGTTGCAACTGCTGCTGCCAGGGCGACCGGGTTTTGCGCGTGGGTGTTGGAAGCGCTGATGGGCTGCTCAACGACGTCCGCGCGGCCGGCGACGACGGCGACTGGGAGTCCTCCTCCAAGCATCTTGCCCATGACGATAAGGTCCGGTGGGGAGGCGAGACCGTAGTACTCTGTTGCACCGCCAACCGCGAAGCGGCATCCTGTGATGACTTCGTCGAGGATAAGCAGGACGCCGTGTTTCTGTGTTTCATCCCGTAGGCCCTGAAGGTATCCGTGCCGCTGGTGTATTGCCCCGGGGATCGTCATCATGGGTTCTGCGATCACTGCGGCAACGTTTCCCTGGTGGCGCCGCATTTCCTCCTGAACTGCCGGGATGTCATTGAAGGGCACTGTGATGATGTTGTTATGGGCAGTTGGAGAAATTCCGGCTTTCGAGGATTGCTCGCCGAGCAACGCGTCGTGCTGGCCGTGGAATCCGCCTGCGACACGGATTACTGTCTGTTGTCCGGTGAAGGCCCGTGCCAGTCGCAAGGCATAGGTGTTGGCTTCTGACCCTGATGGTGCGAAGACGACTCTTTCCGCTCCGGGGATGCGGGCGCAGAGCAGTTCAGCGAATTCGTCACGGACTGGTGATGGGTGCATGGCCCCACCCGGAGCACCAATGTCGCGCATTGCCTTGGTAACGGCTGCCGTTACTGCGGGGTGAGCCCTGCCCATGAAGCTTGCGTTCCATCCGGCGTTGCAGTCGAGGACGGTGTTTCCGTCCAGGTCCGTAAATCGGGATCCGCTTCCCGACTGTATGTACACGGGGTAGGGCATCCCTGAGTTAAAGCGGTTTCGCTGGCCTTTGGCGATGAATTCTTGTGCGGACTGGTTGGCTTGATAGGAGCGGGCGTTGCGTTGGTTATAGATTTCGAGCCATTGGACTTCGAGCGCGTCGAGGTGGCTGGTGCTCATGTTTTTTCCTTTGTGAGTCGGGGGCCTCCTTTGGAGCCACCCGAGCGTCTTTACGTATGTACGGTGGCGGTTTCGTGGTCGGCGTCGGGTTCGTTCATTTTGATTCCGCGGGTTTCGCGGGTGAATGCTGCGGTGATCGCTACGATCGCCAGGGCTATAGATACGTAGGCGGTGATCGCGATGTTTGACCCGAAGAGCTGGAGCAGCGCTATGGCGATTGTGGGGGCGAGGCTGCCGCCGACGATGCCGGCGAGCTGGTAACCCAATGATGCTCCGCTGTAACGGTGTTTGGCGTCGAAGAGCTCGCAGATCCATACGGCCTGGACGCCGTACATGGCTGAATGGAATACCAGGCCTACCAGAACCGCTGCGATGATGAGTGCCACTGATTTGGTATCTACCAGTGGGAAGAAGAAAAACAGCATCCAGATGATCGCCCCGACGGCGCCGACTAAGGTGATAGGTTTGCGGCCGAACCGATCGCTCAGCGCTGCCGACAAGGGGTAGGTGATCAGTTGCATGCCCGCCCCGAGCATCGCTGCGGTGAGCCCGATGCTGCTGGGCAGACCCAGTGTCTGCGTCAGGTAGGTGAGCAGGAACGTGATCAGAAGGTAGAACATGATGTCGGCGCCGGCGCGGATGCCGATGACCCGCAGAATATCAAGGGGTTGATTGCGAAACAGTTCCAGAACGGGGGAGCGGCTGACTTCCCCCATTTGCTGGAGTGCGTTGAAGGTCGGCGTTTCGGTGACTTTCAGGCGGATATAGATGCCGACGACAACAACGATCGCCGAGAGCAGGAACGGCACGCGCCAGCCCCACGCGACGAACTCTTCACGGGTGAGCAGTGCTGACATCAGAAGCAGTACGCCCGTGCTGAGAAGGTTGCCGATTGATGCGCCGACCTGAACGAAACTTGTCAGGAAGCCCCGACGGGCTGCTGGTGCGCGTTCTGCGATCATGAGCGCACCACCGGCCCATTCTCCGCCGAGGGCAAGTCCTTGGATGAGCCGGATGATGACCAGAAGGATGGGAGCGATAATGCCGGCGGTGGCGTAGCTGGGAAGCAGGCCGATGGCAATCGTGGATGTTCCCATCAACATGATGGTTGCCAGCAGAACCTTTTTTCTGCCGATTCTGTCCCCGAAGTGTCCTGCAATTGCAGCGCCGACGGGGCGTGCAGCGAAACCCACGGCAAAGGTGATGAAGGATAAGAGGGTGCCGGTCAGCCGCTCATAGGACGGAAAGAATACCTCCCCGAAGACCAGTGCTGCGGCGGTGCCGTATAGAAAGAAGTCGTACCATTCAAGTGACGTGCCCACAAGGCTTCCTGTGATGGCCCGTCGAAGTGCTTTTGTTTCCCCCAGGTTGTGTTGCTCGGTGCTAGGCATGGTGCCTCCAGTAGTGGATCCGAAAGTGCAAAAGGTTGTTGTGTTGCTGGGTTGAAGCGCTAGATGGAGATCGTGTAGCCGTTGGCAATGTCTTCGTCGACAGCCTGCTTGGAGCGCTGCAATGGGTCCCCATAGCCGCCTCCGCCAGGGGTCAGCATGCAGATGGTGTCGCCTTGGGAGATCCGCACGTTCTCGCCTTTACTGACCATGGGAAGGGTGACGGTCCGTCCTTGCAGCCGGAACCATGGGGCGGATGCCGCCCCAGGCTGGCCGCCCTCACGACCGACGGGTGCCGTCTTGGCTTGATCGCCGAGCAGGCTCGCCCTGCCGTGCTTGCCGCGGTACTCAAATTCGAAGTGGACGCCGAGACCACCCCTGAAAGTTCCCGCGCCGGCGGATCCGTCCCTGAGGGAGTATTGGCGTACCAGGATGGGGTAGCGCTGTTCCAGGGTCTCAACCGACTGGATCAACCCGATGCTCATCAGGGAGCAGCCGTTGGACAGTCCGTCGCCGGACTTGTGGCCGCCATATCCTCCTCCAAGGAAGGTGTACATGACAAACTGCTCGCCGTCTTCGTCCACACCGCCGATGGAGAGGTTGTTGGAGGTGGCTGAGGATCCCGCCGGTACGCGGTCCGGCATCGCTCCGGCAAGGGCTCCCATGACCGCTGTGATGATGCGTTGGCTGGTTTCAGCTGCACAGCCAGCGACCGGGCGGGGAGGTTTGGCGTTGAGGAATACTGTTTCGGGGATAACGAACTTCAGGGGTTCGAAGATCCCCGAGTTGATGGGGATGTCCGGGAAGACGTGCTTGATGGCCACGATGGCGCTGGATACGGTTGCCGCGTAGACCGAGTTCATCGGCCCTTCGCAAGGCGCTGAGGATTCGCTGAAGTCGATGGTCATTTCATCGCCGCTGACGATGAGGCGGACCGACACATCTAGCATAGTGTCGTTTATGCCGTCATTGTCCATGCGCTCGGTGAAGCCGAAGGTGCCGTCCGGTATGTCACTGATGTAGCTGCGCATTTGACGGGCAGAGCGCTCCCGGAGCAGGTCAATGACGTTGGAGACGAGTTCCGGGCCGTATTCGTCGAGCAGTTCGGTGAGCCGTTCATCTCCGACCCGCAGTGCGGTGGCCTGCGCTTCGACATCGCCCATGATGTCATCGGGCAGCCGTGAGTTGGTTTGCAGTATGGCGAGGATGTCGGTATTCAAAGTTTCGTCGGCGAAGAGACGAACGGGCGGAATCCGCAGTCCTTCCTGGTAGCAATCGCTGGCCTGAGCGGCGAAGCCACCCGGGACGCGGCCGCCGAGATCAGTCCAGTGTCCCGTGTTCGCAAGCATGGCGAACAATTTGCCCCTGTAGAAGTAGGGCCTGACGAGTTTGGTGTCCATGATGTGGGTTCCCCCGGCGAAGGGGTCATTGACGAGATAGATGTCGCCCGGCCGTGGTTCCTTCACGATGTTCAGGACGCTGGCGACCGTGTATTGCATGGTGCCCACAAAGATGGGCAGACCCCTGATGCCCTGGACGATCATGGAGCCGTCCGTGGCGGAGTAAATTCCGTCAGCGCGGTCCCAGGCATCGGAAATAACGGGGGAGAAGGCCATGCGTTCGAAGACTGTGTCCATCTCGTCGGCGATCTGCTCCAACCGTCCGCGAATCACGGCCAGGGACAGCGGATCAACTTCGGTGATGTTCATCGTGCTACCTCCACGATGATCGAGCCGCTGTCATGGACAGTGGACACTGTTCCTGGCGGCAGAATGATGGTGGTATCGGTTTGTTCGATCACGAGTGGTCCTTCCAGGGATTGACCGGCAACGAGGGAGTCCCGCGACAGAACGTCGACCATCTGTGGTTCGCCGGTGAAGTTGATGCTCCGCTTGGTGGGCTGATGCATCTGTTTGGCCTGCGCCGGCGCCAGCGATGGCAGGGCACGTTGTCCCGTGGCGACAGTGCGGAGGTTGACGAGCTTGATATTGCGTGAGGGGTGCCGGCCTCCGTAGGTCTTGGCGTGCTCGCTCAGGAAAGCATCGGTGAGCTCGTTCGCGGTCCAATCGTGCTGCCGGTCCCCGAGCGGGATGCGGAGCGTGTAGCGCTGTTTGCTGAAGCTCATGTCGGCGAAATGTTCTACTGCGATGGCTTCAGGAGCAAAGCCGTCGGAGGCCAGCAGGCCTTTGCCGTCAGAGGCGTGCTGGCTGAGGATACCCTGGACCGTTTCGTCCAGGTTCGTCCCTTCAACCGTCGCGTTGAGGGCAGTGACATAGTCGTATTTGGCATCGGCGATGAGGCATCCGTATGCGCTGAGGGCCCCTGGGTAGGGTGGGATGAGCACAGTGGTGGCTCCGACGGTTTTCGCAAGTTCAACAATGTGCATGGGACCCGCCCCGCCGTAACCAACCAATGCAAACTTCCGGGGATCGTGGCCCTTGTCGACACTGACGCTTCGAATGGCGCTGGCCATCTTTTCGTTGGCGATACGGATGATCGCCAACGCCGCAGCTTCGGTGCTCAGGCCAAGGGGATCAGCAATTTCAGTTTGGATGGCTGTTCGTGCCGCCGCCAGGTCGATGGTGAACCCGTCTTCGGTTCCCAGTTGCTGGTCTGGAGCTATTCGGCCGAGCACTGCGTTGGCATCCGTGACGGTGGGTTTCGTGCCGCCTCGGCCGTAGCAGGCCGGACCGGGTGTTGATCCGGCGCTTTCGGGCCCCACTTGGAGAATTCCGGCCCGGTCCAAGGAGGCCAGAGAGCCGCCCCCGGCGGCGATGGTGGTGATGTCGATCATTGGCAGTTTGATAGGCATGCCGTAGTCGATGTTCTTCTCGGAGGTGATGGAGGGATCGCCACCGGGAATGAGAGCGACGTCAAAGCTGGTGCCGCCCATATCGCAGGAAATGACGTCGGTGAGGCCGGCCGCCGCGCCGAAGTCAGCTGCAGCCACTGTTCCGGCAGCTGGCCCAGACAAGAGCGTCCGGGCGCCGAGACGGCCGGCGCGTCGGGCCGGGATGAGGCCGCCGTTGGACTGCATGACCTGGACTTCGTGCCGGAAACCTTCGGTTTCGAGCCTGTCCTGGACGCTGTGCAGGTACCGGCTCATGGTGGCGCTGACGAAGGCATTGACTGCTGTTGTGTTTGCCCGCTCGAACTCTCCGGCTTCGGGGCAGAGCTCATGGGAGGCGCTGAAACTGACGCCGGGCAGCAGCGTGCTGAGCCTGTCGATGAGTTGCCGCTCATGGGCCGGGTTTGCATAGCTGTTAAGTAAACAAACGGCGACACTTTCAACGTCCAAGCCCCTGAGCTTCTCCGCGATTTCCCCGATTGCTGCATCGGTCAGCGGTGTCAGGATGCGGCCGTGGGAGTCAATCCGCTCATCGACCTCGATGGATCGGCTTCGGGGAATAATCGGTGTGTAGCCTGTGGTCAGCCCGTAGGTAGTTGGGCGGTCCCGTCGGCGCAGTTCGAGAACGTCGCGGAATCCCCTTGTCGTAATCAGGGCGCAGCGATCTCCCTTCCTTTCAAGAACGGCGTTGGTAGCCACGGTCGTGCCGTGCACGACCGCGTCCATCTCAGCCACAGGTACAGGAAGCTGGTGCAGCCCTGCGACAAGCCCTTCCGCCTGCTGTCCCGTAGTCGAAAATACCTTGGCAATGCGTAGGCGGTTCTCTTTAGCATCATGCAACACAACATCTGTGAACGTGCCGCCGACGTCGATTCCTGCGATGACTTCCATGTGGTTCTTCCCTAACTATGTTTGAACTCGTGCTTGTTATGCGCTCTCCCTGGACAGCAGTTGCGACATAGCATCCGCGGCCTGGAGGACAGGCTCTACCCACTGGTCGATGACGAAGCGGCTACTGGGTCCGGCGACGCTGAGTGCGGCAACGAGAACGCCACTTGAGTCAGCGATCCCGGCAGCAACACCATCGATACCTTCGGCATATTCGCCTTCGGTGACCGCGAAACCTTGCCGACGAACCTCCGGTAGAACCCTGGACTTAAGAACGGTCTTTGAACGGACGCTGAGGCTGGTCACCGCCGGGAGCTCCTCTTCCGGGTAGAGATTGTCGACCTCTACCTCAGACATCGAAGCCAGCAGCACCTTTCCGGACGCGCAGCTGATCAAGGGCATCCTGGTGCCTACGCGAATGTCCATCCTCAAGACATGCTTTGTTTCGAAGCGCTGAACGATGATTGCGTCCCGGTTGCGGGGTATGGCCAGCGAGACAGCTTCACCGCTCAAATCTGCCAACGACCTCATGGGTCCAAGGAGGGCCCCTCCAAAGCGAGCCGCATCAGGCACCGCGGCGCCAACTTCGAAGGCTCCTAGGCCAAGGAAATACAAGCTGTCCTCATCCTGAAAGGCGAATTCCTGCTGCAGAAGAGTAGACAGGAGCATGTGCGCGGTGCTTCGTCCTACGCCAAGTTTGCGTGACATCTCGCTAACGCCAATCCCTTCGGGGTGCTCGCTGAGGATCCTGAGTACACGGAGTGCGGTAGCCACCGTGCTGGACGTTCTCGACGTGTTGTTTGACATATGCGAACACCCTTCGTATAATGCGAATACCGATAAATCATGCAGTGATTGCCCTCACACGTCAAGAGCTTTCGCCGCATGTTCTTCGATCTTGCGGCGGTAGAAGTCATGGGGACTTGGTTCGTGCTTCCCAGTGCTTCGTCGGCCTGGGCCCACGTTGCGCCGGTCTCACTAGGGATTTGAAGACGTCTCAGCGCCTGGCCGTGAGGAGTTCGACGACCTTCACGTTCGCACCCAGCGCCTCCAGCGCTGCGACTTCCGATACCTCGGCAAGGAACTGTACTGCCGCTGCCCGGCGCCTGGTCACTGCCAGTGGCAGAGACTTCGCGCCAAGTCTTGCCGCGGTTGAAGTCTTCCCACACTTTGAGCAACTCGTGAAGATCACCGCTACTGAGGGCTTACCCGACCGACCCGGCGCGTCCATGAAGTCAAGCTAGCGTGACGCCATCGACGGGTCAGGGGAAGACGGCAGATGTCGTCAGGATCTCCTCCCGGCACCAAGAGCCGGCTTGCCCGAACCGGCGGAGTGGTAACCAGATGCGGGATGCTCTAGCCTAGTGAGCGCCCAGATCGAACGTCGATAATGGAGATTCCGTTAACCAATGACAAGGGCGCGACGTAGTCGACTGGCCCTGGAAGCGGCGATGGCGAGGTGCTCAACAGCTGAGCTGCCTACTCCGGCCTGAGCGCCATACTCAAGCAGATCGAAGTCGGGAACGTCGGGAACGGCGCTGTGGGGCTCAAGAGAGAAAAACAATCTTCGGTTCACCAGCAACAACTGTCCCTGATAGAACCTGTCTGTCTCTCATCGATGAGTTATGAGCGCATGAGCACACGGACGCACCTTAACGGCACCGAACCCGGCACGTTCTTGCCGCCGGAGAGCTTCCCCTCCGGCAGGTGGGCACGTCCGGAGGAGATTGCCTCCTCAATGCTGTTCCTCGCCTCAGACGAATCGTCATACATGAGTAGTAGCGAATTGGTAGTGGACGGGGCCTATACCGCGGCGTAAGCCATTCCAGCTTGCTTGCCCGCCCCGTCGGTGACGGGGCGGGCAAGCAATCGGATGTGACCGTTTGTCACCGACCCGAGGGGCACCGTGCTCCCTACGTCCGCTGTCCCAAGTTGGCACACCGCTATGGTGCCGGCCGTCGCTAATGTGATTCAGCACTCACAATTTAGTGACGAGGAACATATGACTAACATCATCATCGACGCCCCGAAGACGGCGCGTCCTACCGAAGCGGATCGCCTCAGCGGCAACATGGGGGTGGTGGAGCTCGTGATGAACGTCCTCGCTTTCTCATCGCCGTTGGCGACGGTCGCCGGCACCCTGCCCGTGCTGCTCATGTTCAGCGGTCAGACGGCTCCAGCCATCTACGTTCTGGTCACCCTGATGCTGTTGATCTTTTCCGTTGGTTTCGTGAAGATGAGCCGAAGTGTCCAGGGTCCTGGCGGCTTCTACTCATTTGTCACCGCCGGCTTGGGTAAGCCGGCCGGTCTAGGAGGTGCTTTTCTTGCACTCTTCGGTTACATCTTCATCGGATTCTTCGCACCTTCGTTTTTCGGCGTGACCCTGCAGGGCTTCGTCCTCAAGACCCTGAACGGTCCGGACATCCCGTGGTACTGGTACGCGCTTGCCATCACCGCCGCCACGACCTTTCTTGCTTACAACCGCATCGATCTCTCGGCAAAACTACTGACGGTCGTGATGCTTCTGGAAGTGGCCGTCATCGTCGTCTTTGACGTTGTGTCGTTCTCAACAAACGGACTGCATGCAGTGCAGGAAGCGGGTTTCGCCCTCCCGTCGGTGTCGGATGCAACCGTGGGCCTGGCTCTGCTGTTCGCTGTCGGTAACTTTTTCGGGTTCGAGGCCACCGTCATTTTTCGCGACGAGGTGAAAGATCCTGATAAGACAATCTCGCGTGCGACGTATCTGGCCGTCGTCGGAATTGGTCTCTTCTACGCTGTTGCGGCCTGGGCTTTCATTGCGTTTCTGGGCCCGGATAAGGTGCAAGCGGCGGCAGAGGCCAATACCGTGAATCTTTTCAATGACGCCGTCGCCTCCCTGGTCGGGAAAATCTTCGCCGATGTGGCCGTACTCCTGCTTATTACCTCCGTCTTGGCGTGCATGCTGTCCGTTCAGAACATCGCGGCCCGGTACAGTTTTTCGCTTGCCACCGACCATGCGCTTCCGTCAATCCTGGGAAGCGTACACCCACGGCATAAGTCCCCCTACGTGTCTGCCCTTGCCGTAGGCCTGATCTGGGCAGTGGCAACAGTGATCTTTACCGTTCTGGGTGTTTCTCCGGACACTCTTTATCCCATCGCGAGTGGAAGCGGGACTTTCGCTGTGCTGCTTCTGATGTTCATTACCAGCTTCGCGGTGCTCGTGTACTTCCTGCGGCGGCGCAGCTTCGCGCCGGAGTCGGTCTGGAAGACAATCGTTGCACCTCTCATCAGCGTGATCTTCCTGGGTGCGATTACCTACTTGGCGATTACCAACTACCCCGAACTCATTGGCGGCTCAGCGGTCATGACCGTAGTCTTTATGACTTTTACTTTTGCATTGTTCTTTGGCGGCATTGTTTACGCGTTCTTCCTTCGTTCCAAGCGCCCCGACATCTACGCGCGGCTTGGCCGACAGAAAGTCGACTGATTCTAATCGGCGTTGATGACGGCGCCCGAGGCTAGCGGGCTCCCGGGCGCCGACGCGAGGGCGAGGCCGGACAAATCTTGGCACTTTCAAATGCAGAAATGCTCAGCCGCTGCCGCAAAAGGCAGCAGTTCCGACCTCCGGCCCGGCCTCATGCTTTGTATCTTTTTCGTCCGATTGGTGGTGGCGATGCAGGGGATGCAGAACGAGAGAGTAAGTAGCGTCCGCTGAAGCCTTAGAAGGGCACGGTGGCCGTGGAGTGGAAGACCTCTCTTCAGATAGTCAATGCGCGGTCTGGCACCTGGGGACTGACAGGAGTAGCTTCGTTGCAACCGATGGAGATCGGCTCGAAACTTTAGATTTGCTGGGCGAACCGTCGGTGTAAACACGAAGGAGCCTGCGATGGCAGGATGGAACGCTGATACAGCAGCCGGGCCACTAGGCGCGACAGTCACGCTGGTCGAAGGATCCAACTTCTGCATTTCCTCAACCAACGGAGACATCCTCCCCGAATACCCGCACGGTGTTTTCTATGAGGACATGCGCATCCTCTCGCGCTGGAATCTTAAGGTGAACGGGCAGTCGCTGGAGCCGTTGGCGGCAGAAACGAAGGAGCCCTACCGGGCGCTTTTCGCGGGCCGCGTCCCGCGCATTCACGGGCAGGCGGAGAGCCCGCTGATCGTAGAACGACTGCGGGAAGTCGGCACCGGCATCTTGGAGCAGATCACCATTCGGAACCACTCGGGACAATCCGCCGAGTGCGTGGTCACACTGATCGTCGAATCTGATTTTGCGGATCTCTTCGAAGTCAAAGAGGCGAGGGTGCAACGTCGCTGGGCTGAAAGCCGCGAATTGGACGGGCACTCGTTGATTATCCATGCAGCGTGGCAGGACGTCGTTAAGGCTGTAGTCATTCACGCTGACGAAGCCATAGTCGAGGCTGAAGCCTTAACTTTTAGAGTGAGCATCCCACGGCACGGCCACTGGACGACGCAGGTGAGCGTGGTCCCGGGAACGGACAGTGCGGGCAGTGTCTCGCTCTTTGAGCATCGGGACGAGGGCGAGTTGTCCCCGCGCGATCGCCGTCGGCTGGAGTGGGTGGCCAAAATACCAGTGCTGCAAATGGGAAATCGCTCA
Source organism: Arthrobacter sp. 05T423 (assembly GCF_056396245.1). Taxonomy (NCBI): domain Bacteria; kingdom Bacillati; phylum Actinomycetota; class Actinomycetes; order Micrococcales; family Micrococcaceae; genus Arthrobacter; species Arthrobacter sp. 05T423. The sequence continues at coordinate 62,952 of NZ_JBFTLC010000010.1, read as the reverse complement.
ATCGAGCGGACTCTTCGACGCAGCTACGACGACCTCGGGGCTTTGCGGATCGAGGATCCGCAACATCCTGACCGGGTGGTGGTGGCTGCCGGGGCGCCTTGGTTCATGACCCTGTTCGGACGGGACTCGCTGTGGGCATCGACAATGGCACTCCCGGTAGATCCCTCCTTGGCCCTTGGCACATTGCAAACCTTGGCACAGCGGCAGGGTACGGTGGTAGACCCGATGACCGAGGAGGAACCGGGCAAGATCCTGCATGAGGTCAGGCTAGACGTATCCAGCGGATTAGCCTTGGGCGGGAAATCGGTTTACTACGGCAGCGTGGATGCCACGCCGTTATTCCTCGTGGTGCTGGGCGAAGTGAGCCGCTGGGGGTTTGCCAAGGAGAGCATCGCCGCGCTCCAGCCTCATGCTGAGCGGGCCAGGTCCTGGATTCAGGACTACGGCGACAAAGACGGAGACGGCTTCGTCGAGTATGCACGCCTGAACGATCGAGGGCTGATCAATCAGGGTTGGAAGGACTCTTGGGACGGGATTAACTTCGCTAATGGAACCCTTGCCGAGCCGCCCATTGCGCTCTGCGAGGTACAGGGATACGTATATGGCGCTCTTCTGGCCTCAGCGTGGATGGCCCATGAAGCTGGCGACTCGGCTAAGGCGGCCGAGTTGCGGGAGCAGGCGGCCCGCCTGAAGCGGCAGTTCAACGAACAGTTCTGGTTGCCGAACAAAGGCTACTATGCCGTAGCACTGGACAAAGACAAACGGCCCGTGGATGCCTGCGCTTCCAATATGGGCCATTGCCTGACGACCGGCATTATTGACGCCGACAAGGCACCGGTGGTGGTGGAGCGGTTGATGTCACCGGAAATGTTCAGCGGTTGGGGCATACGCACACTGGCTTCCGATATGGACGCCTACAATCCTGCCAGCTATCACAACGGTTCTGTTTGGCCTCACGACAACGCGATCATCCAGGTTGGCCTCATGCGCTATGGATTTGTCGCGGAAGCGCAGCGAGTCTCCACCGCCTTGTTGGAGGCCGCAGAGTTTTCGGCGGGACGGCTGCCCGAACTGTTCTGTGGCTTCAGCCGGGAGCAGTTTGCCACCCCCGTGCCGTACCCCACAGCATGCTCGCCGCAGGCCTGGGCAGCAACAACACCCATCATGCTGGTGACAACTCTGATGCGCTACGACCCGGACGTTTCCCAAGGGGGAGTATGGATTGATCCTGTGCTTCCAGATTCCTATGGCGACCTGCACATCACCAACGCGCCGATGGGCGCTGGTCCGATCACCATCGACATTTCCGGGTCGGATGTGTCCATCCAAGGATTACCTGCAGGAATGGCTTTCCACCGAGGCTACCTGCCGTGGGTGGGCGATTTGATGGAACAGGACAGGCCGCGAAACGAGAAGTAGATGAGGCTGGAGCCCCGACTTGGGAGGACCCTTGTCGGGAATTCGCGACGGGACCACTGATGTCGTCCTCGCCGCAGGTCGCCTGGTGGGCTAGGCGTGGCCCACTGGAAGATTCCGGAGGATCTCCCCGCTACGAGGAGATTATGGACGCGTTGGCTGACCCGTCACATCCGACCATGCCGCTTGGGTGGCCGGCATGACCGGGTCCGATGCGCCTTTTGACCCTGTCTCCCTGGACATCCCCGCCGTGAACCGGACGCTGCCTGAATAGTTCTGACTCCCACAGCCTCGAGAGAGAAAAGGCCGCGAAATCCAGGCAGAAAACAGCCCCTTTCGCCGGCACTCCCCCGGCCGTTTTGGAACGCCGATAATGGTGATTTCGTCAGCTGAAGTGAGCCTGTGTGGTTTTGGATCCACACCCGGCGTACATCGTGTCAGTTCGCACGAAGTGGGACTTGTTCACACCAAGCGTTTCAAGACCGAGTGAACGCCAACTGTTGTCTATCCCTAGTCACGAATATCTAATGGGGGAATGATGCGGTTCGAGCGTTCGGCAGGGATCTTTAAGGCAGGGGTTCTGATGGCCATTGGTGGCCCAGTCCTCGCTGCACTTGGAGCAGTCATGGCCGCCCCAAACGTCGCTGTCCTCTATACCGGGAACGCAAATCGCGGGGGATTGGTAATCGGCTTGATCATCGCTGCCGTTGGTTTACTCCTCACCGTGGCCGGGTACATCATGATTCTCGTCGCGGTGTACCGCGCCTTGGTCAAAATCGATGCTCTTCCCGTGCGTCAGCAGCCCCGGGCAGGGCAGGGATCACCCCATTCCGCATCTGACTTCACGTACTGACCGGTGATCTCCAGACCTATGCGCCGCCACGGCAAGGCTCATGGCAGCAGTGTCAGGTTGGGGTGTGGTTCAGTCTGACAGCGCCGTTGACAGCGTGCCTACATGAATCCCCATCTCAGCTGTGGGTGCTGTGGAGTTGGCCGGCGGAGACCGTCCTAGGTCAATGGCAGATGGCAGATCTTATGGACGTTCACCTCTCTACCCTGGCACAGGATCTAACGTTTCTCCCCTAGGCCGGGGCAACCCTCGACAGCCGTTGGGTTGGTACACCTGAACGCCCCTGATTATATCGATCATCATTTCTTCAGCTGTTGAAGTTGCCCAGGGATGGTCCGACTAATGTGAACGAGTTTCGGGAAAGTTAGCGACGACGTGCGTAGTCGCGTTCCTCGATCGTTCCGTGTGTAACGTCGGCTGTGAGCCATACGGAAAATCGGCGAAAGTCATGGCGGGTTACGAGGACGCCGAGTCATTGGTCTATGGATGTTACGGAATCAACTACTGCTAAGGCGCTGTCGAGTAAACGGTCCCGCTCGTTCGGAGTGCTGGCTTGAAATTCTGCGACAAGCGTGTCAGTGGGCATGACTGGAGTTCCTAAATCACGGTTGGCGATGAGGGCCTTGTGTCCGCAATGTTCTGGCTGCCTGTGCATTCAACCTTTGGTAATAGGCCTAAGTCGGCGCTCCCGTGTTGGGGCCGTTGAAGGGCGCTTTTATTCGCCCTGGATCACTCCTCTGGGCCTGACTTGCGCTCTGCGGTCTCAACGACGTTGACCAGGAGCATTGCCCGCGTCATTGGCCCCACACCACCGGGGTTGGGTGAAATCCAGCTGGCTACGGTCCCTGCTTCAGGGCCCACGTCCCCCTTGAGTGTAGCCTTGCCGGTTACTTCATCAACGGTCCGCGAGACTCCTACGTCTAAGACGATGGCTCCTGGCTTCAGCTGACTTGCCTGGACTATCCCTGGCACGCCAACAGCGGCCACTACAACGTCTGCCCGTCCTATCAGCTTCGGAAGGTCGGTTGAACCTGTGTGAGCCAGAGTAACGGTTGCATTGATGGCCCGTCGCGTTAGGAGGAGCCCTAGCGGACGACCCACCGTTACGCCGCGCCCTATAACAAGCACCTCGAGGCCGTTGAGGCCGATGCCGTGCCGAGTCAGGAGTTCCACGATGCCATTGGGCGTACAGGGCAGGGGAGAGGAGAGAGCACTCCCTACGTTCAACACCAAGCGCCCCAAGTTCGTCGGATGGAGCCCGTCGGCGTCCTTGTTGGGAGAAATTTTTTCGAGAACGGCGTTCTGGTCTATGTGGGCAGGCAGCGGAAGCTGGACTATGTAGCCTGTTGTTTTCGGGTCCTCATTGAGCTCTTCCAATACAGCCTCTAATTCCGCTTGGGAAACAGTTGCTGGAAGATCCCGGCGGATTGACTCAATTCCAACCTCCGCACAGTCCCGGTGTTTCCCGGCCACATAGGAGCGGCTTGCAGGATCATCGCCAACGAGGACCGTCCCGAGCCCGACAGTGGCCCCTTTCGCCTTCAGCTTGGCAACGCGACGGCGCAGTTCTGCCTTGATGACGCCGGCGGTGGATTTACCATCAAGAATCCGGTCGGGGCCAATGGCCTGGGTCGTTGCTTCAAGTACGTTTTCCGTCATGGGAAAGCCTTTCAATCTGGTGGTCAATGTGGCTCTCACGCAGGACAGATTCCCGCCTGAAAGGCCGTTCGAATCAAACCCATCTCGGTCCGGACGAGGCTATTAGTCACGGAGTCCCTCGCCCTTCGGTCGTAAAGGGCCGCCGTGAGACCACGATGGGGGGAGGTTTGCGCCTCTGCACTGGACCTCGGAGATGGCGGTGGCAATGCTGAAGAGCGATGGAGGGAGTGGCCATAACTGCCACTCGTCATTCGCTCCTCGGGTCCACCCTTGCAGTAGACGGTTCCGTCGTGGAGAGATACCGGGTTCAGTTCATCCAGTGCGACCTAGACAGTTCGTGTTCCCGGCACGGCTGGGTCGCTACAGTAACCCTGACAAACTGATCATGCCCAGCAGACAAGGTCCGGAGACGCCGTCCTCGTCCAGCTCACGTTGATTTTCCGGGCAGTAATGCCCAGTCATCGGGGTATTCTCCTCAGACTGCGTTTCTTGCGAGAGCATCTCGCCGCTTCATTTCTCCTCCATTTGGCTACTTGCTGTAAATCTGCGATGTCGGGGCCCAGTTGGTCTGTCGGAATTGACGGAGAGGTGCCCAACCCGGTGTTGCTTTAGCCGGCAACCAGCGATGCCTCTTCGTCACTCCAATGCTTCTTTGGAGCTTTTTCCAGATGACGGCCGAACCACTCCGCGGCGGCCTTACTGGTCTCTTCAAAATGCTCCGTGTACACCGAGTAGTGTCCCCCGGGGACCATAAGAAGGCGCTTCGGGTGATGGGCGCGCTGATACGCATCCTGCTGCAAGGCCGTGGGCGTTGTGGTGTCCGCGTCGGCAATGATCATGAGCAGGGGAGTGGGAGCAATCCGCTGAATATAAGCTCCGGGTTCGTATGTCCTGGCAAGCTCGAGAGAACGGACTGTAACCTCGTTGCGCCAGTTCGGGCAGATCTTGCCTTGGGCTGACATGTAGTCGTATGACTCCTCGCCAGGGTATGCGACTTTCTCAGACGGATCGGCACTAATCATGGTGAGTGTCTGCCCGTTGGCTCCAGCGAACCGGGCCTCCCTGTCCCTGATGAACCATTCTTGTTGCGATGCAAGGTCTCCTGCGGACACCCTCTGCTGTGCCGCACGCCAGCCGCTGATAGTTGGAACCTGGGCCACAACGCATCGGACGCGTCGGTCAATGGCAGCAGTAACGAGAGCATGGCCTCCGCTGTAGCTGCTGCCCCAGACGCCGATGCGTTCACCATCAACTTCCTGGCGTGTACGCACGTAGCTGATGGCCGCTCTGTAGTCCTCAATCTGGCGGTAAGGGTCGATATCCTGCCTTGGTTCGCCCCCGCTGGCGCCCAAGTGCCTGAAATCGAAGGTGAGTGCGGCGAAGCCGGCCCCAACAATGGCTCCGGCGTAGTCTTCAAGGTCGCCCCCCGAGACCATCCCCCAACCATGGGCCATCACCACCACCGGGAAGGGAGCACTGCCGCTCGAGGGAGTATAAAAAGTTCCCCGCACCAAGGATCCATCTACGTTGAATTCGATTTGCTCACTACTGACCGCCATCGCCCTCGACTGCCTCTCTCATTGAATGAACGATTGTTTAGATGGTACAGTACGTACTCATGCCGGGCTAGGGTTTCAGGGTCGGATGATGCCCCGCACAACTCGCATGTACTGATCGAGCACGGCCTTCCGGTCCAAGCCTGATGTCTCGGCTCGAGGTTCGGCGCTCAATGAATCGCACACGACGAGAACCACCCTCGTCTTCACCTTTAGCTGCACACCGCCTGGGCCGGCGTCAAGGCGGACAACCTCCTGGTAGATACGATCAAAATAGGCGGCTTTAGCGCGTCGGATGACCTGCACCGTTTCGGGGTCGGCAGTTTGTAGGACCATTTCGTTTAGCAGCAGCATGTCGCTGGCCGACGCGATTTCTGAGTTTTCCATCTGAAAGAGCATGTGCCTTCTGCACAGTCCATCGAACCGCGCTCCAGCACCCTCGGCGTCTTGGGGGATTACGACATCTAAGAGAAACTTCCGGTAGGTTCTGGCCAAAGCCGCCGAGAGGATTGCCTCTTTGGAATCGAAGTGGGCGTATACGGCACCGGGGGTAATTCCGACGGCTGAGGCAAGGCTTCTGATGGTTGTTGCACGGAAGCCCTCGGTGGCAAAGGCGGGCATAGCGGCCGCGAGAAGACGCTCCCTGGTGTCGCCGCGTTCACCGCTTGAGCCGGCGCTGGCACGAGCCAGTGCCGCCATTATCTCGCTGAGCTCCGGGTCGTCAGAAGCTTCTTGTTGCGACGTAAGGGGCAGGGTCAACGGTCCGTCCTTTGGCTGAAGCATCTTGAGTGATTGTTGTAGGCATCGTATCGGAGATGCATACTTCCTCAGCTGCCGCTCTTGCATGCTCGATCTTGGCACTGTGTGAGATGCATTACACCGATTGACGAGGTACCTAAACTAATGTTCACTTAGTTAAGCGCCAGGGTGAGCCTGCAATACCGGTCTCGGCGCATCGTGAAGGCCCTGGCATTCGTTCCATTATCGGAGCACGTTCTTGGTGCCGGCTGAGAAATTCTTTTCGTTGACATCGCATACCAGGAGAACCCTATGACTACGGCCTTGTTGGAGGATCGCTACACCCTTACTGGCTCTGCCTTGGCTTTCGAGCGGGCTCAAAGAGTCATACCCGCTGGTCTCGTCTCGCTTATACGCCGACGGGACAACCAAGTGGTGTTCTCCCGTGGAAACGGCGCCTACCTGTGGGACGTAGATGACAACAGGTACATTGACTGCGTCATGGCGCATGGTCCGGTACTACTGGGGCACGCCCATTCCGCGGTTAACGCTGCTGCAGGAGCCTCCCTTGACAACGGTGTTCAGTTCGGTGGTTCGTACTATCGCGAAACTATTCTTGCCGAGGAAGTGCTCCGCCAACTTCCATACGCCGACAAGGTGACCTTTATGAGCACGGGAACGGAGGCTGTACAACTCGCTGTTCGAGTTGCACGTACAACGACGGGGCGAAACCTTGTCGTCAAGTTCGAAGGCCACTACCACGGATGGATTGATCCGCTCTATGTCAATATTCCCGGTTACGATCCTCAGCCGCCGGCATATGGAGCGGGCACCGATAATGACAGAACTGCTGTGAAACCAGCTGTCGACGGGGCCGCAGTGCCGGACGGCGTCGTCGTCACGCGCTGGAACGACCTTGAAGCGTTCACGCGGCTGATGGACCTGATCGGTGATCAGGTAGCCTGCGTCATTATGGAGCCTTTGCTGACAGGCTTTGGCACTTTCGCGCCCGCCGAGGGTTACCTGCAGGGACTTAAAGAGGTATGTCACCGCCACGGCGCCTTGGTGATCTTCGATGAGATTGTTAGTGGTTTTCGGGTGTCCCCGTCTGGGGCCAGTGGCTTGCTTGGTGTAACCCCGGACTTGGGAACGTATGCCAAAGCCATGGCCAATGGTTTCCCGATCAGTATGGTGGCGGGCACAAGCGAAGCCATGCGCAGTATCGAGGATGGGAGGGTTCCTGCGGCCGGGACATACAGCGGCACGCCTTCATCCCTGGAGGCGTCCATCGCCTCTCTGAAGGTCATTGGCAGCGAGGGCGAGGACTTCTACAAGTACCTGGACCGTCTTGGCTCTCAGCTCAAAGCCGGTCTTGAACGAGAGGGCGAGAATCTCTCGGTGCCCATCGTGGTCAACCAAATTGGATCACTGGTTCAGATTTTCTGCGGGAACGACTTGGATACGCAATCGGTGGACGGGGTTTACTCTTCAGACAGGACCTTTGTGACAGACGTTTGCGAGGCGATGATTCTGCGAGGCGTCTATATGACTCGCAAGGGCCTCGTATTCTTGAGCCGGGCTCACACTGCTGATGACGTTGACAGGATCATCGAGGTATTCGCGGCAGCCTTGGCCGATGTCCTATCCCACCAGGGGCCCCGCGTCTGACCCTGGGTTCCCTCGAAGAGGCCTCTGGTGTTGGCGGTTCCAGGGGCCGCTGTAATACCTGCTGGTTAGGCAGGTAGTGGTAACACGCAGAACACTCGGCTGGAATTTCCAGCCGAGTGTTTTGCGTGGGCGGCGGCAGAGTTCCGGGTTAGGTGTGCGAGGTCTTCGGGCCCGTAAGCCGGCAGATCTAAATGACGCCATGGTTTTACCCGCCCGGCCTTCAACGGGCTACCCGTCAGGGTAGGCGTTGGCATGACTGCACCTTGTTCAGCAGCGACGATATGAGCTGTTGCAACTACTGTTGCCTAATTTTCTCTGAGAGGGAGTGGGCGTGGCGAAGCAGCAAGCGTCCGAGCATAGGGCGGCGCTCTGACGAGAAACGGGCTTCGATACCCGTGATGCTGAGGGCCCACGCAGGCTGCCCTGCGGCATCGAAAACCGCCGCTCCCATGCCCCAGCTTCCTTGGACGAGGAGCCCAGGATTGGTTGCATATCCTGCGGCCCGTGTCTCTTCAATCCGCTTTCGGATCTGGCCTAAAGAGTGGGAGGGGCCGTAGTTTTCCTCCAGGTGGGCATGAGAGAGATAGCGCTCCATGACTGGCTGCGGCATGAAAGACAGGATGGCCAGCCCGGCTGATGCCACTCCTAGAGGCAGGCGCTTGCCCTCGTAGAGGACGAAAGACCTGATAGGGAAACTGCCGTCCTGGCGCAGCACACAGACTGTCTCGTCGCCGCGGCGCGCGGAAAAAAAGGAGCTTTCTTCTGTCTCAACAGAGAGGCTTTGAACGTATTCGCGAGCAAGTTCGGTGATGTCGTAGCGCTCGGCGGCCACTGCGCCCATGAGGTAGAGCTCCGGTCCCAAGTGCCATCGGCCAGCCTTGGAGTCGTGGTCAAGGAACCCCTCGGCTGCCAATGACGAGAGCAGGCGGTGGGCTGTAGGCCGAGCCAGTCCGGTCGAGCGGGCAACCTCTGATGTTCCTACGCCCCGGGGCATTGCCCCGCTCACTGTACGAAGGACTTGGCCAATACGGCTCACCACTTGAGCACCAGGAACCATTGCAGACATGTCTACATTATGGACGGTATCTATTCCGTTGGCCACATATCGAGCAATCGGGGGTTCGTTCTTCGGAATCCTTGACGCATATCTCCAGGAGCTCCTAAGGTTCATCACAAGTTTGTTTGGCCACATAGTGGACGAAGATTGGAAGCGAAGCGCATGGCATCGAAACTCTGGGACAACGCAGCAGAAGCGCTGTCGGACAGCATCCGGGACGGGATGATCCTGGCCGTGGGTGGTTTTGGCCTTAGTGGCATTCCGCGTGACCTTATTGAAGCGGTCCGCGACAGCGGTGCACGAAGTCTAACCATCGTGTCCAACAACATGGGCGTGGACGGCAAAGGACTTGGCCTCCTGCTGGAAAACCAGCAAGTGAGCAAGGTTCTAGCCTCATACGTCGGGGAGAACAAGTTGTTCGCTGAGCAGTATCTTGCAGGGACTCTGGACGTTGAGTTCGTCCCTCAGGGCACGCTAGCTGAGCGCCTCCGCGCTGGAGGAGCTGGTATCCCAGCCTTTTACACCCCAACCGGGGTCGGAACACCTATTGCTGAAGGCAAGCCGGAAGCAGAATTCGACGGGCAGCGTTGCGTCTTGGAACGCGGCATTGTTGCCGATATCGCCTTAGTGCGCGCGCACCAGGCTGACGCCGAAGGCAACCTTAAGTATCGGATGACCGCCCGCAACTTCAATCCCCTTGTCGCTGCAGCCGGCCGGTTGACCATTGCCGAAGCGGAAGAGGTGATCCAGGGGTACCTCGACCCCAATGAAGTCGTGACACCTGGCGTTTTTGTTCAGCGGGTAGTGCCCGTCTCCAACACAACCAAAGACATCGAGCAGCGGACAGTTCGTGTCCGCACGGAGGTTTGAACCATGTGGACCCGCGAGGAAATGGCTGCCATTGCGGCAGCGGAACTCAAGGACGGCCAATATGTGAATCTCGGCATTGGGATTCCCACCTTGGTCGCTAACCATTTGCCCACGGGTGTACGTGTCACCCTCCAAAGCGAGAACGGACTCCTCGGTATGGGGCCCTTTCCGTATGAAGGTGAGGAGGATGCTGACCTGATTAATGCAGGTAAGCAGACGGTAACAGTTCTACCGGGCGGCAGCTTCTTTGACTCCGCGGTATCGTTCGGGATGATCCGCGGGGGACATGTGCAGACCGCAATCCTTGGGGCGTTGCAGGTTTCGGCGTCAGGGGATCTGGCCAATTGGACCATTCCGGGCAAGCTCGTCAAAGGTATGGGCGGCGCCATGGACTTGGTGGCAGGCACACCACGGGTTGTCGTCATCACCGACCACGTTGCCAAAGACGGAGCACCGAAGATTGTCGCCGAGTGTGACCTTCCCCTTACAGGGGTCGGCGTGGTGGACCGCATTATCAGTGACAGGGCAGTGTTCGACGTCATTGAAGGGGAGCTCGTCCTGCGGCAGGTTGCGCCAGGGCAGACCATATCGGAGCTTGGAGAGCTCACTGGTGCGGAGTTCACGGTGGACCTGCAAGTGGATGATTTCGCGGCAGGTGTCGAATCCCGGCCGGAAGCACCCCAGACAGTAGGGGCCAGGGCATGAGCGCCCTAATCGCCGGTTATGCCCGAACTCCGTTTTCGCGCTTCAATGGCCGTTTCGCGTCCGTCCCGGCTACTGAATTAGGCGCCCATGCAATTACTGCCGCTCTTCGCCGCGCTGGCGTGAAGCCGGAGGAAGTGCAACGGGTCGTCGCCGGGCACGTCCTCCAGGCCGGGGCTGGCCAGAATCCTGCACGCCAGTCAGCCGTGGTGGCAGGCATCCCCTTGACAGTTCCGGCACTGACGTTGAATGCGGTCTGCCTTTCCGGCATGGAGGCCGTTGCTGCCGCCACTCAGATCATTGATCGGGGTGAGGCTGACGTCATCGTAGCGGTGGGTCAAGAATCCATGTCGCTGGCCCCCCACATTCTCAACACCCGCGCGGGACACAAGTACGGGACCCTCCATGCAACGGACACTCTGGAGTCCGACGGCCTCACGGATGCCTTCGAGCGCCGCTCAATGGGCAGCTCAACCGAAGAGGGCAATACCGACTACGGGTTAGACAGGGCAAGCCAGGACGTCTGGGCAGCTTCCTCCCATCAGCGGGCACAAGCACACGCGGCTTTCCACGCCGAGGAAATCGCCCCCTACACGCTTTCCTCCCGGAAGGGAGACACGATCATTACGGACGACGATGGGGTACGGTACGGAACGACAAGCGAGTCGCTCGCCGCCCTCCGCCCGGCCTTCGACAAAGCCGGGACGATCACGGCCGGCAACTCCTCACAGATCACGGACGGAGCAGCAGCCTTGGTACTGGTCAGCCCCGCCGCTGCACAGCGCCTAAGGCTTTCCCCGATCGCATCGATAGAATCCCACTCGCTCGTCGCAGGGCCGGACGTGCGGCTGCACAATCAACCGGCCAACGCCATCCTCGCCGCGCTCAAGCGCGCTAACGCAGGCGTGGAAGACCTGGCCGCAGTGGAGATTAACGAGGCGTTTGCCGCTGTGGCCATCCTTTCAGCACGCACTCTGGGAGTCGCCAGCGACATCGTCAATGCGCGCGGCGGGGCCATCGCCCTTGGTCACCCCATTGGAGCCTCCGGAGCACGCATCGTAGGGACTTTGGCGCGGCAACTTGCCGGGCTTGGACCAGGCCTGTTCGGTGCTGCGGGAATATGCGGTGGTGGCGGACAGGGATCCGCGATAGTACTGAAATCACTCTAGGCAGCAAACCATCATCCGATGCCTTCCCGTTCAGTCGAACTGGTAGAAGTAGCGGCCTGCGGAGGTGAATAGTGCCGATGCCCCTGCAGCTGATTCCAAACTGCACGCACGCGGCTGCTTCTAAAAATTCCGATCCCGCTCCAGTCCCCTTAGATGAAAGCCGAGGTTTTCCAACGAGGATTTGCCTGGGTTGCAAGGGAGATCTGTAGGCACGGAGCCGGCAAGCGTAGAGTCGTTTCCACCGGGCCCGCCTGGAGCCGGCCGCAAAGGATACGCGCCAGGCGCACTGTGTATCCAAGAAGGAGCCGGGATGGCTGGGTGGAACGCCGACACTGCAGCAGGGCCGTTGGGGTCGACGCTGACGCTGGTCGATGGAGCAAACTTCTGTCTCTCCTCCGCAACCGGGGACATTTTTCCCGACCAGCCCCACGGGCTTTTCCACGAGGACACGCGGATCCTGTCCCGGTGGGTCCTGACCGTTGACGGCCGGCCTGTCGAGCCGCTCGTGGCCGAGACGCAAGAGCATTACCGGGGTCATTTCGCCGGGCGCGTGCCATATGCTGACCGCCCGGGGACAGCACCCTTATCGTGGAGCGGGCGCGGGAAGTGGGCGCCGGCATTCTGGAGCACGTCACCGACAGGAATTATTCCGGGCAACAGGTTGAATGTGTGGTGGCCGTTACGGTCGACTCCGATTTCGCGGATGTCTTCGAAGTTAAAGAGGCGCGGATCCAGCGGCGTTGGCACGAGACCCGGAAACGTAATGGAGATTCATTGGTCGTCCGAGGCATTCAGTTGGCAGGACGAAAGCAAAGGCGTCGTCATCAACACCTAGGGCGGAACTCTCATTGCAGATGCGCTAACTTTCACCGCAGCCATTGCCCCCACGGCGCCCGGACAACGGAACTAAGCGTGGTGCCGGTCCGGGGAAGCACGAGCGATGAAGTAGCCTGTGGGCATACGGCCGACGGGGGACTATCGCCACAGGACCGCCGCCGACAAGAATGGGTGTCCAAGATTCCCATGCTACGACTGGGAAACCTCTCGATTCAGCGGACCTTGCAGCGCAGCTACGATGACCTGGACGCCTTGCACCGAGGACCCGAAACATCCAGGTCGGGTCGTGGTGGCTGCCAGTGCACCTCGGTTCATGACACTGTTCGGACGGGACTCGCTATGGGCATCGGTCATGGCGCTGCCTGTTGATCCGTCGCTCGCGCTGGGCGCACTGCAGACGCTGGCGGCCCCGGGGCCGCCAGGTGTGGACCACTTGAACGAGGAAGAGCCCGGCAAGATTCTGCACGAAGTGAGGCTTGATGTATCCAGTGGGCTCGCATTAGGCGGGAAATCGGCGTACTACGGCAGCGTCGACGCCACAGCCCTGTTCTTAATGGTGCTCGGTGAGGTCAGCCGCTGGGGTTTTAGTAAAGACACCATCGCCGCGCTGCAGCCCCATGCGGAACGTGCACTGGACTGGATCCGAGACTACGGGGACAGAGACGGAGATGGCTTTCTGAAGCATCAATTTAAGGGACAATTTTGGCTGCCCGTCAGGGGCTACTACGCCATTGCTCTGGACCGGCACAAGAAGCCGGTAGATGCCTGCGCCTCCAACATGGGTCACTGTCTTGCAAGGGGCATCGGCGACCAGGAAGGCCCCGATGGTGGTGGAGCGGCTGATGGGGCCTGAGATGTTTAGCGGCTGGGGCGTTCGCACCTTGGCATCGGACATGGGCGCCTACAACCCAACCAGTTACCACAACGGCTCAGTCTGGCCGTACGACAACGCAGTCATTCAGGTCGGCCTCATGCGCTACGGCTACACCGCCGAAGCGCAGCGGATCTGCACCGCACAGTTAGAAGCCGCAGAATTTTCGGACGGGAGGCTTCCTGAATTGTTCTGCGGCCTCAGCCGTGAACAGTTCCCCGCCCCGGTGCCTTACCCCACTGCGTGCTCACCTCAGGCGTGGGCCGCTACTACCCCTATCATGCTGCTGACAACACGGATGCGATATGACCCGGACGTATCATTGGGCGGCGTTTGGATGGATTCCGCCCTCCCAGCGAACTACGGTGACCTCCATGTCAGCAACGCGCCGATAGGTCCTGGGCGGATCACCATCCACATCTCCCGCTCACACGTGTCGGTAACAGGCTTGCCCGAGGGCAAGACGTTTCACCGGGGGTACCTGCCCTGGGTGGGCGACCTAATGGAACGGTAACCCAGGGCCGTCAAGTAGAAGAGCGGTGACGACCCTTGCGGCCGCTGAAGGCACGGGGTCGACCTGGATCGGATGCCCGCCCATGGCCGGCCCTATTTGGAAGCTGCTGGTCTTTCATAGGGCACTTGCAGTCACAGACGACACCCTTGCCGCAGGAGGCCTGAAATTCTAGTGGTGACGGCATTACGGGGTGAGCACCCATGAGCCGGGCGTGCTTCAAGATGCAGAGGCACTTCTCGTTACTAACGCCTAAAGCAACCTCTTGACCTTGCCCGTTAATGAACGTTAAATAAGGGGATGCAGAGCACAGCTATCCCTCGGGACATTACGCGGAACGACGATTGCGGTCGCATCAACTGCGGGGCATGGAAAGTCCTGCCCCCACGTTTGGCCTGCCAAGAGCCATCGGACCAGCCGCGGCAGCGCAGGGGGTAACGAGGGGAACTCCGGAGGCCCGGGACGTGCTGGCAGTTCACCTGACATCCATCTCCGTTTTCCAAAGGCAGGTCGAGAAGCATGAACGAATCCGAAGAAGTTGCCCTTCGATCAAATCTCCAGCTCAAACTAACTACCTTCGATGACCCCCGTGTCGTCGAACGGCAAATTCATGAGGAATACACTAACCACTCCGTACCGACAACCGCGCGCCTGGGGAAATGGGGCGTCTTTAGCAGTTGGTCCTCAATTGCCAGCGCTATGGCCTTTCTCTATTACGGGGCGCTGTCCGCCAGTCTGGTAGGCGTGCAACAGGCCATCATCGGAATCGTGTTGGTTGTCGTAGCGTATTCGGTACTGGGAGCCAAGAGCGCGCGGGAAGCCATCCGATGGGGCCTTAACTCCACCCTGCTGGCACGAGAACTTTTTGGGCACAGGGCTGCGGCACTGGCACCTCTATTGGTGGCTTCAGCAGGGGTCTATTACGCCGTTTTTGAAAGTAGCGTACTCGCCGTGGCGTTGCAGTCCTTTTTCCAGGTCTGGGATATCCGCGTCTGGTATGCGATAGTCATCGCCGGCATGCTTCCGCTGATGCTCGGCGGCATGCAGACGTGGTTCAACAAGCTCAACGGCATCACGCTGCCGGTATATTTCTTCGGCATCCTGGCCGCGGTTATTGCGGCTGGCCTCCGGTTCGGCATGCAGGGAAACTGGTCGGGCTTCGAACCGGCACCGCTTTCCGGGATCCCCGGCTGGCTCACCGTGTTCGTCCTCTACATGGGGGTATGGATCCTGTTCCCTGACACGCAGGATGCCGCGCGCTTCGGACAACCAGAGGATACGAAATTCCATGAAAGGGTCAGCTTCGGCTGGATCTTTTATCTCATTGCGTACCTGTTCAATGGCCTCGCCGGCATCTTCATCGTGGCATTGGCTGCGCCGCAGGACAGTGTCACCGAATCCGGGGTGGTCCACGGGGTAATCGCCGCCCTCGGCCTATTAGGGCTTATAGTCATCATAGTTAGCCAGGTCCGAATCAATTCAGCCAACTTCTACTTCGCCAGCGTGAACATGGAACGGTTCGTCGCCCACTTCAGCCGACGCAACCTTTCCCGCCGCACATGGGTCATTGTGCTTCTAGGCCTCGTATTCATCCTGATGTTCACCAACGTCTTCAGCTACATCGCACTAGCACTGGCCTGGCAAGCCGTACTCGTCGTGTCGTGGGTAGGGATCATGATCGTGCACTGGCTGCTGGACAGAAACAAGGAACCGGAATTCCGGCCCGCCCGGCTTCAGGCAGTTTCTCCGGGCTTCGGTGTCTGGGTATTCTCCTCAGGCCTGGGCATCACGCTGCTTCAGTTCCCGGCGCAACTGCCAACACTTTCTGCGCTGGCACCGCTGATTTCTCTTGCAGTGTCAATGCTTCTGTACTGGGTCATCCGTAAATCAGGACTCACCGCCAGGAAATCCGGCACGGCCGATGCAGTACGCGCACAAGTTTCGGACCTCTGGGGTAAACGTGTCGGATGCGAAGGATGCGGTCTGAACTATGTGGCCTTCGAGATGGATACGACACGCTCGGGCGACCGCGCCCTGTGCCTCGATTGCCAGGGGCGCACCGGTTCTTGAACCTTGAAAAGAATCTGCCGGCAGCCTGGTCGACCAGGCTGCCGGCAAACTTTTCCTCGGCCAGCTCGGACGCGTGCAGATAACTAGGGGAATGCCTCCGGCATGTGCGGGCAGCGACTGCTGGCCCAGCTGATGCCCCCCGACTACCGGGCCACCTGGGCTAGGGACCGTCGGGCATATGCGCATGGACGGGCATTGTTCATCGAGCGAAGGACCGGAGCCTGCAGTCCTCTGACCAATTTTCCATTCCTGCCGTTGGGAGCTAGGCATGCCAAAAGCATCGAAACCGCCGAGTGTAAGCCGGGAAAGAATTCTTGAGGCTGCCTCAAACCGGTTTATTCGTAGGGGATACCCGGGTACCACTCTAGGCTCCATTGCTGCCGAGATAGGGATAACAACGCCGGCAATTTATTGGCATTTCAAGTCGAAGGAGGAACTCTTCTCTGCTGCCTTGGAGCAGGTACTGATGAGCTTTGTGAGGCAGGTAAGGGATTCAGTAGATGCCAAAGACCCGGTTTCCCGCCTTGCACAAACAGTGGCAGCCCACGTGACCTGGCAGCTCAAGCAGGCGAACATCGCTTCCGCATACGCGGCTTCTGTAGCGGTGAAGCCACTTTTGGCCGGCCTGGGTGAAGGGCATCAGACTAACCTGACAGCAATTCAGCGGGAATATATGCGGGAATTGAGGGCGACGCTAGCTGACGGAAAGAGGAGCGGGCTACTGCAGTACCCGGACGAAGGAGTCGCCGCATATGCGATTGTAACCATGTGTGAATACGTGCATGTGTGGTTCAAACCCGGTGGACTGCTGACGGTCGAGCAGGCCACGGGACAGATGGTGCGACTTGCGCTGCGATCGGTCGGGGTGGAGGAGTGTCAATGGCCATTAGTATCTGCCCATCGGCCAGTTAAAGTGCCCGCTGATGGCCAGTAAAACTGCCCGGTGATGGCCAATAGATCTGCCCACTATGGTTCGGAGGGGGTTGGCCATCGTCGGGTCGTGTTAGTTCAGTTGGGTGACTCCCTTTCCGGCGAGGGCCTGGGTGAGGCGGATGGAGTCGCCGCTGGTTTGGCAGACGTGGGCGTGGTGCAGGAGCCGGTCAACGGTGACCGTGGCCAGGGTTTTGGGCATGAACTCGTCGAAGCCTGCCGGGTGCAGGTTCGAGCTGATCGCGACGGAGCGCTTTTCGTAAGCTGCGTCCACGACCCGGTAGAGTCCTTCGGCCGCGTCGGTGGCCACCGGGAGCAGGCCGATGTCATCGATCACCACGAGCTCGGCCCGCAGGATCCGGGTTACGGCGCGGGTGACGCTGTCGTCGGTGCGGTGGGCGCGGATCAGGGCGCCGAGATCTTCGAGCCGGAACCATGCCACACGCATACCGGCTTCGACGGCTTGCTGGCCGAGGGCTTCGAGGAAGAACGTTTTCCCGGTGCCGGAAGGTCCGCAGACGACCAGGTTTTCCCTGCGGGTGATCCATTCCAGGGTGCGCAGGGCCTGCTGGGTCGGGCCCGGGATGGACGAGACGGCGGGGTCCCAGGCCTCGAAGGCTTTTTCCGGTCGGGAAGCCTGCTGCTTTGCGTCGGGTGGCGAGCATGGACCGGGTCCGGCCCGCTGCTTCCTCGGCGAAGAGTGCCTTGATGATCTCGGCCGGTTCCCAGCGCTGGGCGCGGGCGGTCGCAATCAGCTCCGGGGTCAGGGCACGGGCGTGGGGCATCTTCAGTTGCCGCATCAGTGCTTCAAGCTCGGCCGGCAGCGGCGGGGCGGTGGTATTTGTGGTGCTGACCGGGCTCATCGGCTCTGCTCCTTCACGGCTGCGGATCCGGCACCCAGGCCGGCCCACGCGCCGGTGCCCTGGGTCAAGGACCGGGTCTCGTCCGCGGCGTGGGTGGTGATGCGCTCGGTACAGCTGCCGAGCTAAACCCGCGAATAAAGACGTCCCAAGACGGATCCAACCGTAAACCCTCGCATCACTACCCGGAGTTTTTGGTCTCTTGATGCAAAGTATCGGAGGCCTGAAGGCCTCCTGCTGACGCTCGGCGCGTCATGCTCGCGCTGTCGGCGAGGGATCCCGCCGCCATTGCCGGCCGCCAGTCTGAGGCGAGGCGCGCGGGTAACTTCATGAAAAGCCAAGAGTGCTTACCTCTTGACGCCTCTCCTTAATGAATGTTAAATCAAGACTAGGAAGGCCCTTGCGTGGAACAGAGTCCACGACCAGGCCCCCTCAGGCCAAATGCCCTAACAACCCTTAATGACGAGGAGAGTCATGACCAACATTGATTGGGACCGCGTAGCCAAGGGCGTCGCCCGTGAAAACAAGAAGATGATCTGGCGGCCGTACGGCATTCCCACGGTTATGGATCTGGAACACTCCTGCTACCACGATGCTCCGATCTCCGAGCCCTGGACGGACATCCCGGAACAGATGATCATTTCAGTGGCGATCACGGGTGCGTTCTTCCGCCAGGACCAGAACCCCCATCAGCCCATCACCCCCGATGAGATTCGCGCTTCGGCACGGGAAGTCGCTCTGGCCGGAGCCAGCGCAATCCACATTCACGTCCGGGACGAAGACGGCTATAACGTCCTGTCCCCGGAGCGGTTTGAAGCGGTGATCCAGCCCCTCCATGACGAGTTCCCCGACGTGCCCGTGGACGCCTGCCTTGTGCCGGCCCTGGACGGGGAATGGGAAAAGATGAACGACGTCCTGGAATCGGGTTTGCTTGATGCGGCGCCGATCAACACCACTGCGACCTACATTGGTGATTCCTTGTTCGTCAAGCCCACCCCCATCCTCCTGGAGAAGACCCGAAGGATCCTCGAGGCCGGCTCTGTCCCCGAGATCGCTGTCTACACTGACGCCGACGTCTCCAACGCCGACCGCTACCTGTTCAAGTCAGGACTGCTGAAGTCCGGTGCCGTCTGGCTGGTGCTGCCTGCCCTGCCCGGCTGCAGCCCGATGGAAAACCCGCGGCAGATGGTCGCAAGCCTGACCCGCACCGTTGAGGCCATCCGCGACGTCGATCCTGAAGCAGTGATCATGGTCTGCGCCGCCGGACGCGCCTCGACCTACCTGGCAACACTCGCCGCCGTCATGGGCCTGCACATCCGCGTTGGCATGGAGGACACCTACTTCAAGTGGCCCCACCGCGAGGACAAACTGACCAGCAATCTTGAGGCATTCCAGCTGGCCAAGCAGTTGGCAGAGGTTGTGGGCCGCCGCGTTGCCACTCCCTCAGAAACCCGTGCCATCATGGGCCTCAAGCCACGCGTGGAGGCCGCAGCAACCCGCTGATCGGAAAACTCACCCAGGCCCTGCTGCCCTGCCGGTCCAGAATAAACACGACGGACCGGCTTGGCAGCAGGGCCATCAGTTTGGGCGACGTGCCCCGCCAAAAACTCAAGAATTCAGGGCCAAGTAAGGTCTGCGCGCCTGGTCAAGGGAACGACCGAAGCGCCGCGGCCGGGCATGGAAGCACACTCGGGCTCAACGACAGCACGGTACAGCGCCATTAACTCCCCGCCTAACCCTCCACCTGAAGATATCGGCGTTTGCGCGGCTCGAGTTAGCACTCTGCCGCACAACTGAAATAGCGATAGGAAGGCATCCTCATGGTCAACGACGCACGCTGGGATGATCTCGTCGGCGTTCACGTACTGATCCAAAAGGGCGGCCGCACGGTGCGCAGTGGCCACGTGGAGGCGGTCACCGCAACTGCGGATGCACTCTGGGTCTCAGCGCAGGGACACGACTCCCGCGCCCTGTACGAAAAGGCAGAGGGCTATACGGTTCTGCCCTTGCAGACCAAGCAAGGGTGAGAATAAAAACCGGACGCTGAACCTGACCATCCATCGGCAGGCTGCATAAGAGAGGCCAGGTCGGTCGCCCGTTCCGCCGAACTTGATCCACTCGATGACTGCGCAGCTGGCGCTTCCCGCTGAGGCCTCAGCCAAAAAATGGCTCCGCGGGCTGTGGACAGTCCCAAACAACGTCAGGCCGCCTGGAACCACGCGCTTGATCTTCGTGTGTTGAAACGCCTAGGCCGCGCCCGCCTTACGCTCCTGACCGCCGACAGGGCGAAGCAGCTTCCACTGCGATTGAATGCACGTTCAGTTGAAGGAAGCTAAACGTGAGGAATTTCATGAAATCTCTTGACCGACGTCCTTCATTAACGTTCAATAAGGAGACTAGCAATAGGCTCATCGACTGGGAGACTCAAATGCCTAAGATCACTTATCACCACGCCAGCGGCGACGTCGACACCGTGGAGGTACCGGAAGGCACCTC
This sequence comes from Arthrobacter sp. 05T423, assembly GCF_056396245.1. NCBI lineage: Bacteria > Bacillati > Actinomycetota > Actinomycetes > Micrococcales > Micrococcaceae > Arthrobacter > Arthrobacter sp. 05T423. Next base: position 42,692 of record NZ_JBFTLC010000010.1, on the reverse strand, counting down.
CATCATGCGGGCGGCACTGACCAATAGCATCAACGGCATTGTTGGTGAATGCGGCGGCCAGACCATGTGCGCCACGTGCCATGTATATGTGCGCGGCGACATCGAACTCCCCGAAATTTCCGATGATGAGGACGAGATGCTTGATTGCACCGCAGACGACAGGCTTGGTAATTCACGATTGGGTTGCCAGGTGATCGCCGGCCGCGACTTCGGTGATATCGAGGTAACCCTCCCTGCGAATCAGAACTGATCGGAGATAGTCATGACCGTTGTTATCGTCGGCGCGGGCCACTCCGGGGTTCAGGCGGCCGAATCGCTGCGCCTGGAGGGCTATGAGGACGCGATTATTCTGCTCGACAAGGCTGACCACCTGCCCTATCAACGTCCCCCGCTGTCCAAGGACTATATGAAGGCTGGCGGCGACCCCAATCCCATGCCGTTACGGGGAGCCGCGTTCTATGCCGAACATCGCATTGATCTCCGCGGGGGGAGTGAGGTCGTAGGGATCGACACCGAGGCCCGGGTGGTCATCGTAAAAGATGGGGAGCCCATCCCTTACACCGAACTCATCATCGCCGCAGGCGCGGAGGCTAGACGTGCCCAGTGCGCGGGCACCGAGCTGGACGGAATCAACTACCTACGCACAGTCGAAGATGCGGAAGCACTTCGGTCCCAGCTCGAGCGGGGGAGCGGCCGAGTATTGGTTGTTGGCGCTGGGTTTATCGGCCTGGAATTTGCCGCGGTCGCCGCGCAGCGGGGGCTGGACGTGACCGTTATCGACTTTGCCCAGCGCCCCATGCAGCGTGTTCTATCGCCATCGATGTCGGACTTCTTCACCCAGATGCACACTGACCTCGGCGTGAAGCTGCATTTCGACGAGGGGCTTGACCATTTCATGGGTGAAGGTGGCCAGGTAACAGCGGTCGCCGGCACTTCCGGCGCGATTTACCCATGTGACTTCGCCGTGGTTGGACTTGGGGTTGTCACAGACGATGACCTTGCTGCAGTCGCTGGCATCAAGTGTGATCGTGGCATTCTCGTTGACGAGTACTTGCGTACAAACGTTCCGCACGTATACGCAATAGGCGACTTGGCGGTGTTCCCATCACGCCACTTCGGCGGCAATCTGCGGCTGGAATCGGTGCAAAATGCAGTCGACATGGCCAAGACCGTGGCTAAGACGGTGGCGGGTAACCCCTCGACGTACGACATCACACCATGGTTCTGGTCTAACCAGGGATCAGCGAAGCTGCAGATCGCTGGCTTGGCCGATCCTGCTGATGTGGTGATTGAGCGCGGTGACCGCGCACAAGGCAAATTTAGCCAGTTCCTCTTCCGAGACGGAAACCTCGTGGCCGTGGAGTCCGTCAATGCGCCCGCGGATCACGTGGCAGCGCGCAAGCTCCTCGAACACGACAGCGGTATCACCATGGAGCAGGCACGCAGCCATGCCTTCGACCTGAAGGGCTACGCGCGAAGCCTTCCGGTTCGGTGACAGCCTTCGCCGCGAGCACGCCAACGACGCGCCGTGGATATGAGACCTCGACGTAAAGTTGCCCGCTTTCTCTTCCTACATCATCTGGCACCGCCGGCGTCTCAGCCGCGGCGCCCACACTACAACAACTAGGGGCAGTCACATATGCCGATGCCAGCAGGGCTCGAACCCAACCCAACTACCGAACGCTTCGCGGATCTCGTCTCAGAGTGGGCAGACTCGTTTGGAAGACCATTTGCCATCCATTACGGCGATCCGGCCAAAGAGTACAAGGCCCTCCGCGAAGCCGTCGTTGCACTCGAATACTCTACGATCCGCAAATGGTACGTGGAGGGCCCGGATGCTGTCACTGCAGTCGACCAGGTGTTTTCCCGCAACGTCAAAGCGCTACGGGTCGGCGGCATCGCCTATGGCGTGTTCACCGACGCGGACGGTTTCATGATCGAGGACACGACGCTCGTCAAACTCTCCCCTGAGGCTGTTCTTGTGCTCGGCGGTGAGCACAAGACCCAGCAGCAGCTGGAACTGGCAGCGCCCGAGGGGACGACAGTCACAGACCGTCGTGCTGAGTTTGCTGCCGTATCGCTGCAGGGCCCTTCAAGCCGCACGCTCTTGCAGCGTCTCACGAACGCCGATATCTCCAATGCCGCACTGCCGTACTATGGTTCGCTTCTCGACGTTGAAGTGGCAAACGTCCCCGCAACGATCCTCAGACTCGGATTCACAGCAGAACTTGGCTACGAAATCATCGTGCCGGTCGAACACACAGACACACTCTGGGATGCAATCCTGGCCCAACGCGACCTGGGAATTGAGCTAATGGGCCTCGAAGCTATCCTCGTAGCCCGAACCGAGGCCGGCATGGTTATGAATGAGTATGAATACGACAGGTCAACCACACCGTACGAGTGCGGCCTGGGCTGGACGCTGGACTTCGACAAGGGGCCATTCCATGGACGGGATGCCCTGATGGCGAAGAAAAACAACGTTCCAACCCGTCTGGTAAGTGTGGAGACCACGGCACCGGCCCCCGGCCTCGACGGTCGACCCCTGCTCCTGGATGGACGCCCTGTCGGTCGGATAACCATGGCCGTTTCCTCACCCGTGCTCGGCGGCCGGACCCTGGCCCTCGCACGCATCGACACAGCGCATGCACGTCTCGGCACTGAGATCGACGTCGACACCGACCACGGGCCTGTCGCTGCACTGGTTCGACGGACGCCCGCCTACGACCCCGAGCGCACGCGAGTTAAGGGCTGACTATGGAACGCTACGTGCTTCGTGCCCGGGCTGTTGACCAGCCTGGCATCATCCACAAACTCACCGGCGGGATCGCGTCCACTGGCGGAAATATCCTGGACAGCGCGCAACACTTCGACGAAGACAGCGGGCAGCTCAGCGTAAGGGTGGAGTTTGAATCGGGGGCGGACTCAGAAGAGATCCGAACCGAGCTTATTGACCGGCTTGCCCGCTTCGATCCGATCGTCGAGCTCAGAAAAGTCAATGACAAACGACGCGCCCTGATTATGGTATCGAAGCTGGACCATTGTCTGGACGACCTCCTGTACAGGTATCGCAGAGGCGAATTGCCCATTGAGATTGCGATGGTCGTTTCAAACCACGAGGATCTGCGCAATTTCGTTGAAGCAGCCGGGTTGCCTTTCCATCACATCCCAGTCACTGCGGAGACCAAGGCGGCCGCTGAGCAGGAGTTGGCAAAGCTGGTGCACGAAAGTCGTACGGATTTCATTGTGCTGGCCCGGTACATGCAAATCCTTTCCGATGACTTCAGCGCACAGTTCGCCGGGCGCATCATCAACATTCACCACTCATTCCTGCCAAGCTTCAAGGGCGCAAAACCGTACCACCAGGCCCGTCAACGCGGCGTCAAGCTTATCGGCGCCACCGCGCATTACGTCACTGCGGACCTCGATGAAGGACCGATCATCGAACAGGATGTCGTCCGAGTCGACCATCGGAGCGGCGCGGAAAATCTGGTGGTGATCGGCCGTGACGTCGAGCGCAAGGTACTCTCCGAGGCCGTGCGGCTTCACGCCGACGATCGGGTTTTCCTTTCAGGAAACCACACAGTCATTCTCGGCTGACGGGGCCGTACGTCGACCGACGGACTTAAGGGTACGTCCCATCGGATACCTTGAAAGTCCGCCAGCCGGCCCATGGACCCAATCGATCTCACCGGAGAGCGCCTCGTGAGGGCTTTCCACCAGTCTTCACGACACAAGGAAAGAACGAAAGGATGTGCAGAACTAATGGGAAGCACTGCACCGCTAACCGACGCCACGGGTAATGGCCGATCCTTCTACAGGTTTGGAGGCGTTGCCCTGAACAGCTGCAGAGCTCTCCCGCCCGGGAATGGGGAACTCCCAGCCTACGAATATTACCCTTGGGACGATCCGGAATTTGAGCGGGACCCTCATCCCTGGTACACCCGCGCACAGGCAGAAGTGCCGGTTATGCGTGACGATTCCGGGGCCTATGTGGTGTCCCGCTACGACGATGTTATGGAATTCGGACTCATGCCTTGCATGTCCGTTGAACCGGGATGGGATGCGGCCGGGCCATGGTCGATTGCCAGTTCCACGATCATCGGTCGTGACGCACCGGATCACACCCGCTTGCGCCGGCAGACGAACAAGTGGTTTGCTCCAAAAGCGGTCCGCGACTGGGTGACCACGACAAAGGAGGTGACGAGCCAGATCCTGGACATGACAGAAGGGGGCAGGCTCGACGGCTGGCGTGACCTGTCAGTTATTCCTACGCACCGGACGATGTGCCGGGTGCTTCAGGTTGACGATGATGAAGCAATGGAAGTGATGGCTGAAATGGCCGACACGATGCCCATGCTGTCGGCCCGCCCCCGGCCCGGGACATGGGAGAAGGCTGCGGAGGGTTTTGACAAGCTGGCACAGCGCATTGATGCCATGCTGGATGGCCGCAACGCTTCAACGGCTGACGGGCTGACCGATGCCCTCCTCGAAGCGGAGCGGGAGGGGAGCATCTCGAGTGAGGAGATGCGGGCTACTGCCCTCCTGCTATACAGTCTCGGCCACATGGATGTCGGGTACCTCGTTGCCGCTGGCCTACGCGTTTTCGCCGAACTCCCCGAGGTCTACGAGGCATTCCGGGAGAACGAGGAATTACGTGATGCCATCATCAATGAGATTGTGCGTATCGATCCGCCGGAGCTTTCCTTCTACCGGACCACCCTGGAAGATGTCATCATCCGCGGAGTGCACATTCCTGCGGGCTCACGTATCCGGTTCATGATCAGTGCCGCAAACCGGGACCCGGAGTTTTTTGACCAACCACATCGCTTCGATTTCCACCGCCCCCAAACCCACAGCAAGAATCTGTCGTTCGGTCTTGGCCCGCACACCTGTGCTGGGCAGGGGTATGCCCGCGCTCAAGCCCGCACCATTTTTGAAGAGGTGGCTGGACGGTTCAAGTCAATAGAACTCGACGGCCCCTTCGAAATGGATAATACGGACTTCTCCCGCCATTACACGACATTGCCGCTCCGTTTAAGCAACTAGAGCTGGCGGGCGACACTGCAGCACCGGCAAAGGGCACCCGGAAGATTATCCGGGTGCCCTTTGATCGTAAAACATCTCGCACGTTTATGAGCTCAGGGCAGAAGTGCAGCCCAACGAAGGTCTTGGGGGCCGGCTCGGTAAGGCCGCGATGCACACGGCCGAGGGGAGACGTCCGTACCTGGCCTGGTGGGCCAACAGCGGCCCAGAAGCACAGGGGGCGCGCACGGTGCTCTGATGGTGTCTTGCCGCACAAACCTGCCCAGCGCAGCCGCGGAGAGCCGTCGATACCGACGATCAGTGGGATGGAAGACCCGGCACGCCGCAGGCGCGCGGCGGAAAGATTCCCGCCACGCGCCTGCCTTTGTTCTTACACTCCATTTGCCACCGTATGTGACTTATACAGGAGTGGCGGAATGCCTAGTCGTCGATCTCCCAGTACTCCAAGTTCTGGGAGGCGGCTCCTTCCGGGTTTGGCCCATAAATCCCCAGCATCCGTGCATACTTGGGAGCCCAGTAATAGCCGGTTTCCCCTGCCGGAACCCGGATCGTGTCACCTGGCCGGCCCACTACTTCCGTGTCACCGACCCGAATGTGGAGCTCCCCATCCAAAACGACACTCACTTCGTCATGGGGGTGATGATCTGCGAATCCCGCCCGATCCAGCTCCCATTCGGACATCGCGTAGGTGTCCCACCCTTCAGGCCTGGTGTTGAAAATCCAGCGAGCCTTCATTCGGGGGGTTCTGATGGAAACCTGCGTGAGAGGTGCGGAAACGACAATTTCGGGCTCAGCGGCATCGGGGCCGCTTGTAGTGGTGCTCATGGCATGTTCCTCCGTTAAGTAAAAGGGTCAGGAAAGGCGCCGGCTGATCAATTAATTCGCTTGAGAACGCCAAGAGGCGCCCGTCGCCAAGAACGAGCGCCTCTTGATCCCCGCTCACGCACTTTGATTACGAAAGCCGGACGGTAAGTCCTTCGCAGTTCCTATGGCGATCGGAAAAAACCCATTCGGGTTCACCGATGACCTCGATGTTCTCCACCCGCTCGGCAAGCACATCAAGTACTGCCCTCATTTCGACGCGTGCGACGCCCTGGCCGCAGCAACTGTGTGTTCCTGCACCAAAGGCAATCGCCATACTCGCTGCCGGCGGCCGCGTCCAGTCGAACCCGTCAGGGTCTCGGAATACTTCCGGGTCACGCACAGCAGCACCAAGAATAAAACGCACTTGAGTGTTGGCCGGGATCTGGACGCCACGGATTTCATAGGGCTCTGTTGTATAGCGGTCCACGAGCACTTCGGGAAGGGCCCTACGGAAAGCCTCGTTGATGATGGCTGTGCGCGCATCCGGATTCTCGCGGTATTCCTTCCACGCCTCGGGGTAGGCTGCCAGGTCGGCCAGTGCAGAGGCCATGCAGTACCCGGGGTTATGTGCAGCAGAGCCCCAGAGAATCTGAATCGATTCCTTGAGTTCTCGCTCGGTTAGCCCGCCCTCATCGGTGATCTGGATCATCGCGTCCAAGAGGCCGTCTCCGGGATTTTTCCGCTTCTCCTTGATGAGACGATCCGCGTTGAACATCATGAACCCGAACCCCTCCCAGGCCCTGGTTTTTTCATCTTCCGTCGGCTCCCACCCCAACGAGTCCATAGTCTGGTTGGTCGCCAGGATGTAGGGCATTCCATCTTCCCGGGGGATGCCCAAAGCCGCCGCCATCGCGTCCTGGGCAGGCTGCACCCCTAGATCACGGTGGGCATTAATAATTCCGTCGGGCCCCATCCTGTCGAGGGCTGCACGGGCAGACTCGGCCGCCACTTCACCCATGCCCTTCGTGGCTTTGGGGGTCAACCACTTTCTGAACGACTTGTGGATCCGCGTATGCGTCTCCCCTTCAGTGAGCAAGACTGAGTTGAGGTTTGACGCCCACGGGCTGTCGCCAATGCCTTCGGGCGGCACCGCCACAAGTGAGGGATTCTTAAGATGTTCCGTCACGTCGTCGTACCGGGAGACAATAATGGTTCCGTTTTCTAGTTTGAGGATGGGATATTCCTCACGAACCCGCGCGAACCACGGCCAGGGTGCCTTGATGAACTCCTGGTCCCTCCAGGGGAGGAGGTCCACGCCTGGAGGTGCGGTTATCGATTGCTGTGTAGCTGTCACAGTATCTCCTTCATCCTGTTCCGGGACATTGAACAGGAGCTTTCTTCGGCTGATCGGTGCTGTCCCTCGAAAATGCCCCGGATGCTAGTGGCGACCTGGGGAGGGGACGCCCTGAAGTTGGTTGTTAGATGGGGTTTCTTGCGGCCGTCAACCAGCCACCGTCAATGACCATGGCGGCGCCGTGAATGAATGCCGCGTCCTCACTGGCCAAATAGACTGCCATCCGGGCTATTTCGCGTGGTTCACACCACCTGCCGGCCGGCGTGCGCGCGATCTCGGTTTCGCTGTCCGGCAAAGTGTCCGAACCGCCTTCAGGCATGGTCAGGCCGGTGGCCGTTGCCCCTGGGCAGATCGCATTGACCCGAATTCCCTGGCGCCCGTAGTCAAACGTGAGCTGACGGGTCAAGCCCAGAACTCCGTGCTTGGAGGCCGTGTAAGCAGTGCCGCCGCCCGCCGCGCTAAACGCTGAAATCGAGGCAGTGTTGATGATCGCGCCCCCGGATTGCTCAAGCATGTGGGGAATAACGGCACGGGACATCAGGAAAGGCCCCGTCAGATTTACGGCGAGCGTTCGATGCCACTCGGCAAGTGAGATCTCATGTGCTGGTCGGAAGCTGTCAATGATGCCCGCGTTATTGCAAAGCACATCTACGCGCCCTGCCCATCCACGCACCTGCCGGATGGAAGCTTCCACCGATTCAACATCAGAAACATCGACCTCGACCGCCAATGCCCTTTCAGGATTGTCTAGGCCCTCGACCGTCCGCTTGGCACCTACAAAATTGATATCAAGTGCAGCCACCCGTGCGCCTTCAGCCACGAACTCCTGAACCATGGCTTGGCCCATGCCGGACCCCGCGCCCGTAACAACCACGACCTGGTCTTCAAACTTTGTCAAAAGACACCGACTTCCCGCCGCTTCAACTTTGAGCGGCACTACGATTCTTGGGTTTCATTGCTGACCATCACCGACCGGGCAGCGCTTCTGTCTCAGCAGCCGGACCCTGCTACGCCCGGGCTCATAGTGCGACTGCCATGAACGTTTGCGTGATCCACGTTTAGTATTGTCGATTCAGCTTAATGATCGTTAAGCAACGCGTCAAGGGATAGCCGTTGAGCAAGTCAACGGAAAGTGCCCAAAGGCAGGTCTACCACCTCCTGACCGGCCTGCTGGGTGAGAAGTATGCGCCCTGCCCCTGAAATGTGGGATCTACTTCACACGAGAGCCTTGACAAGGGGAACTTACTTAACATTCAATAAACACAATCTTTGGTGCCGCTTCTGAGACTCTTTTAGCTCCAGATCGGACCATCCATTTCAGCAGGGAGAATCTCATGGGCTATCAGGTCTCCGCGGACACCGGTGGAACATTCATCGACGTTGTCGTGCAGGATCCAACAGCGAAGCAGGTGATCGGCAAGTCACTGACCACGTATGACCGGGTCTTTCGCGGCATGTCGAAGGCGATTGAGGTCGCCGCTAACGAAATCGGGATGTCGGCTAAGGAGCTTTTGGCCGAGACCGACCTGTTTATTTACGGCACGACCCACGCGACCAACGCCATCGTGACTCGCAAGGATCTCGCCAAGACCGCTCTGCTCACCACCGCGGGCTTTGAGGATGTACTCGTTCTCAAGGAGGGCGGCAAGCAGGACGGATACGACTTCGGCAAGCGGTACCCCGATCCTTATATTCCCCGGCGCCACACGTTCGGCGTCCGCGAACGAATCAACTCGGAGGGCGAGGTCGTCGTCGAACTCGACGAGAAGGATCTTCGCGAAACGCTGAAGACCATTCGGGAGGACGGCTTCGAGGCCGTTGCTGTCTCGCTGCTGTGGTCCGTAGTCAACCCTGCCCACGAGTTGCGCGTCGCTGAGCTCCTGGCCGAGATCGCGCCCGGCCTGCCGGTGACGCTGTCGCACAAGATCGCACCCATCGTCAGGGAGTACCGCCGGACTTCAGCTGCAGCAATTGATGCCTCCCTTAAGCCCCTGATGCAGCAACACTTCAAGCAATTGGAGAAGGACCTTCGCGAGTTCGGGTACAAGGGCGCCATTCTGGTCTCCACGAGCATGGGCGGGGTGATGAACATTGAGGAGGTCATTGAGTCTCCGATTCACACAGCCCGCAGTGGTCCGTCAATGGCCCCCCTGGCCGGCCTCAACTACTCGCTTCAGGAAGGGCTTGGCGGTGACATGATCGTCGCCGACACCGGAGGCACTACCTTTGACGTCGGGCTGTCCCGTGACGGTACGGTCGTGCACTCACGTGACACGTGGATTGGGCCCGAGTGGGAGGGCGACCTCCTCGGAATCTCCTCGGTGGACATCCGCTCCATCGGAGCCGGTGGCGGTTCCATCGCATGGGTGGACGAAGGAGGCCTGCTTCGTGTTGGTCCCCAATCGGCCGGATCCGAACCCGGGCCGGCCTGTTACGGCAACGGCGGCATTGAACCGACGCTTTCTGACGCTGCCTGCATCCTGGGCTACTTTGACCCGCATTACTTCCTGGGCGGTCGCATGCAGTTGGATGTCGACGCGGCAGAAGCAGCCATTGGAAAGGTCGCCGCCCAGCTCGGGGTAAGCGTGCTCGAAGCTGCCTGGGGAATACTGTCGCTGGCAAGCGAAGCGATGGTCAAGGCCGTGCACGAAATTACCACCGTCCAGGGCCTCAACCCTCAGGACAGCACCTTGGTGGCCGGCGGCGGCGCTGCGGGCATCAACATCATGCAGATTGCAAGCGAACTGGGATCACGCCGGGTCATCCTGCCAAAGGTAGCCTCGGCTCTATCAGCTTCGGGAATGCATTTCGCCGACATTGTCAAAGAGGAGTCAGCTGCCCTCATCACTTCCTCCGATGACTTCGCGGCGGCAAGCGTAGAGAAAGTCCTCCTGGGCCTTGAAGCACAGCTAGAAAAGTTCGCTGGCAGGTTCAGCGAAAACTACCCTGACTACCGCATGGAGTTCGGCGTCGAGGCCCGGTACAAGGGCCAGATTTGGGCAATCGATGTGCCGCTCCAGTCGGCGCAACTGAGCTCGGAAGACGATCAGGAGCGCTTGTTCAGTACATTCCACGACCTGCACGAACGAGTGATGGCTGTCCGCGACCCCGGTTCGGCCATAGAATTCCTCAACTGGCGAGCCCGGGTAACGGTTAATATTCCCCGGGCACAGCGGGAATTCGCAGGTGCCGAAGAACACGTGGGCAGCTCTTCTTCCAAGCGGACGTGCTACTTCAGTGGCACAGGAAAAATTGAGACCCCGGTGTTCAAGCCGGCTGACCTCGTTCCCGGCACGAGGGTGAGTGGCCCGGCAGTGATTGAGGAACCCACGACAACCCTTGTCATCTACCCCGGGATGGCTGCCCAGGTAGCGGCCACCGGAAATTACCTGCTTCACATTGAGGAGGACGAGGCATGAGCAAGAACTTTGATGCTATCCGTACTGCAGTCATTGCCAACAAGATCGACGGCATCGTGCGGGAGATGACCAACACGCTTTTGCGCTCGGCCCGCTCTGCCGTCATCAACAGCGCACGGGACTTTTCCTGTGTGATCCTGACCGCTGACGATGAGCTGCTGGCAGCAGCCGAGGGAATTCCCGTTCATGTTTTCGGGGCCCAGCTCCAGGCCCAGGCCCTGCGGACCGCTCACCCCGAGCTGCGCGAGGGAGACGCCTACCTCGATAACAACCCATATGTCGGTAACTCCCACGCCGCTGACCACACGATCCTTGTTCCGGTTTTCGTCGATGGTGAGCACCTGTTCACGGCCGTGACGAAAGCTCACCAGGCCGACATCGGCAACTCGATCCCCACTACCTACCACGCTGCAGCCAAGGATGTTTATGAGGAAGGCGCACTGATCTTCCCCACAGTAAAGGTGCAGTCCGACTACGAGAATGTCGACGATGTCATCCGTATGTGCCGGAGCCGCATCAGGGTCCCCTCACAGTGGTACGGAGATTATCTGGCATCTGTGGGCGCTGCCCGCATCGCCGAGCGCCGCCTGAAGGAACTCGTCGCCAAATACGGCATCGAGACGGTCAAAAAGTTCATGCGCGACTGGCTGGACTACAGCGAGAAAATGATGACCAAAGCCATCGAAAACCTGCCGGCCGCCAAACTGCACAACACCGGCCGGCACGACGCCTTCCTGCCGTATCTTCCCGACGGGCTGGAAATCGATGCCAGGATTGAGATCAAACCCGAGGAAGGGCTGATCCACGTTGACCTGACCCATAACGGGCCCAACGTCGACTGCGGGCTCAACCTCACTGAGGCCACCACGCGCGCAGCAGTCTTCAGCGGAATCTTCAATGCGATCCCGCTAAGGATCCCCAAGAACTCCGGCGCTTTCAGGCGGGTAGTTATCGACATGAACGAGGGTTCCGCTGTAGGAAAGCCGCTTTTCCCGCACAGCTGCTCGGTCGCGACCACGAACGTCACCGACCGGCTGATCAACTGCGTGGGCGCCGCCTTCGCACAGTTGGGGGAGCCATACGGGGTCGCCGAAGGCGCCGTTGGCGTGGGCGTAGGTTACGCCGTGCTGTCGGGGACGGACAGGCGCAGCGGTGAAGCCTTCGTAAACCAGGTCTGTGTCACCGCCAACGGCGGCCCGGGCAGCGCCCACGCCGATGGTTGGGTCACCTACGGGGTTCCCTGTGTCAGCGGACTGATGTACCGGGACTCGGTGGAGGTCGACGAAGTCAAGATGCCTATCCTCTACAAGCATCTCCGACTGGTGGCCGACACGGGGGGAGCTGGCAAGTTCCGCGGCGGCCCTTCTTTCGAACTCGCCTACACCCCCAAGGCCGACCCAATCACCGTCATCTATCCCTGCGATGGTCAGGTCAACCCCTCCAAGGGCGTGGCCGGTGGCTTGCATGGCAGGGTAGCCGAAGCTTGGCTGGAGAAGGCCGATGGCTCCCGTGAAAAGCTCGCCAACACCGCAACCGTCGTCCTGAACCCGGGCGAGACAATCCACGGCTTCGATGCATCTGGCGGTGGATACGGCTCACCGCTGGAGCGGGACCCAAGCCTGGTCCTGACAGACGTCCTTGAACTCTGGGAGACCGTAGAACATGCCAAGACGGTCTACGGCGTCGAGGTCGTGACAACTGACAACGGTCTTGCTGTCGATGAAGCCGCCACGTCTCGTCGCCGCGCCGAAATGGCAGCGGCCAACTGATTGACAACAGCTGTCCGGTTGCCGGGCCGGCGGCGCATAGCCCCCGACCCCGGCCGGCCGGACAATGTCCGTCCACAATGACACGGACGCCGGCACCTTTACGCGGGTAACCGACACGATAGGCACTCCGCTGCGCAGTCAGCACAGCAAAACAGGACTAATCAACGACGATTGAAAGAGGTACGGACAGTGAGCAAGCCGACAGTGGTAGTGCTTGGGGCCGGCGGCGCGCAGGCGTCAGGATTGTTCCGTGGTTTAGGCCGGTCCTCCACGGAATTGCGGCTAATTTGCTGTGACCGCCAGTTCCGTGCGGACACGGTCATCGACGCCGGAAACCAGGAAGTGCACCAATTGGAGTTTGACCTCTTGGCAGACTCCGCCAAATTGCACGAGGTTCTGTCTGACGCTGACCTCGTTGTCAACTGCACAGGTCCCTACTACACCTTGGGGCCGGTGATCCTTGACGCCGCGATTGCAGCAGGAACCGACTACGTGGACATCTGCGATGATGCGGACGCCACCGAACTGCTGCTGCGGCGGGACGGGGCGGCCAAAGACGCAGGAGTGACCGCACTCATCGGAATGGGTTCGGCCCCCGGGACGACCAACGTTCTCGTCCGGCTCGCGCTCGACTCGCTGCCACCCGGTGACGCACGCGCGTCCATCACGTGGTGTGTCGACGCAAGCGACATGGTCGGCGCAGTAGTACCCCACTTCGCTCATTCCTTCAGCACCGCCATCGCCGAGGCCGGAAGTACTCCCGCCTGGGAGGACCTCCAGCCGTCCCGAGTGAAATTCCCCGAACCTATCGGGGAGCAGCTCGTGGTGACGTTGAGCCATCCTGAAGTAATCACCCTTCCCAGATTTACGCGGGTTACTGAGGCCACGAACCATGGAGGGCTGATTCCCGAGGACTTCACTCACCTTGGCTGGGTAATTTCACGGCTACCCGAGAACGAAAACAGGACGGCGGCCATGCACGCCATCTTCCAGACGGCCCGCGTCCAGCACGCGGACCGCGAACCGGTCGGAGCCGGACTGATTGTTGATGTGCGAGTTGGTTCCGAAGGCATCACTTTCCTATCGGGCGGCAAAATGAGCCAGGAAGATGCGACCGGCACACCCGCAGCAGCCGGAGCGCTTGTAGCCCTGCAGGGGCGCGTGCCCGGCCCCGGCGTGGTGTCCCCAGAGGTTCTCCATCCGGCCGACTTCTTTGCGTCGCTCCGCCAAGTTTCAGCAGGAGGTGGCGGTATGACGGCCTATCGAACGCGCAACGGCGAGGTTCTTGAACATATCCGGATACGTGACCTCCTGACCGCCCTGACTGCAGTCGGGTAAGCACCGACTGCCCAGCGCGAAACCACCTCCCATAGAGGTTGTGCAGCATAACGGCACAACCTCTATAGCGACTCCCGCCAGCTTCAGTCGTCCACGTAAAGAGGACCTGTCGAAGCGTGAGAGGGTCCAAACGAAGCATCTGACGCTGCAGTAGCGGACGCCTGCAGCGTCAGGTGCACCGCAAGTCTTGCTGCGAACATGCTTGACGAAAGTGCCGGGCTCAATTCCACAATTGAATGTACGTTAATTAAGCAACTGGGGAGGAAGGCCACGTGACCAAAGGGGCGGCAATTCCTGTTCGCCGCCATTGGTGTGGTACCCATCGAATCCCGCCAAACGCTGCGCTAGCTACGAAGGAGTACGCGCTCTATGAAACAGCACCGTGACGATAGGCCCTTGCCTTTCCCAACGCTTTCGGCAGCGCTTGCCCATTGGGCTGCAAGCACTCCACGCGCACTTGCCTTGACTGCCGCGTCCGACGAGCTTACCTATGCGGACCTGTCGAGAAGAGTTTCTCGCTGTGCTGGATGGCTGGCCGAACAGGGCGTTGGGCCCGGTGATCGTGTCGTGATTGTTGGGCACAATACACTTGCCTGGGTTGTTCATTATTTGGCCGTTCTTTCGATGGGAGCGGTCATCGCTCCGGCGAACAACAGGTTGAACCCTGCGCAGTTCGCAGATCAGGTAGAGCTGCTGGGGGCTGTACTGGTGTTGGCGGACGAGGAACATAGGGATACTGTGGCCCGCGTGCCTGCACAAAGGGTCAGGGCTCTGAGCGAGAACAACGAGAGCGCAGCCAATGCGACGTTCCCTTCTCCTGACGCAGAAGCACCAGCACTTGTCAGTTTTACCTCCGGAACCACGGGGAAGCCAAAGGGAGCAACCCTAACCCAGGGGGCATTAGCTGAGGCTTCCTGGGCCTTCGTTCGCGTCCTGGGCACTGATAATACGGACTCGACTCTTGTCGTCGTGCCGATGTTCCATAACACTGGCTTTGTGGATCAGCTGGGACACATGCTGCTCCTGGGTGCCCGCACTGATCTGCTGCACAAGTTCAGCAGGGTGGCGGCGGTTGAGGCCCTATTGGCCCGGCCCGTGACTTACTTGGCGGCCGTGCCGAGCGTCATCCGGCTCATTATGCTTGCTGATGGGGCTGATACCGCCCTGGCGCCGCTTCGCACCTTGCTTTATGGGGGATCGCCGATGCCGGCACCATGGATTCAGGAATTACTGGAGCGCTGGCCCCGGATTCGCCCCTTTCACGGCTATGGAATGACCGAGTACGGATCCGCCGTTTCCTTCCTCACCCCGGAATATGCCCGGGACTTCGGAGAATCTGTGGGCTTCGCTGTGCCTGGGACGAGCATTCGTATCGTCGGTGATAACAACGCTGACGTCACGCCAGGAGATGTGGGTGAGTTGTGGGTTAAGGGCCCCACAATCATGCAGGGTTACTGGCGTCAGCCCGAACTCACCGCTTCCAAAATTCACGATGGCTGGCTTCGTACCGGCGACCTTGCAAGGCTGGATGATGGTTTGTATTACATTGAAGGCCGGGTCGATGACGTGATTAACCGCGGCGGTGAAAAGGTGCTTCCCGCCCATGTGGAAGGTCTGCTGGCTAGCATTCAAGCCGTAGGCCAGAGCTGCGTGTTCGGTGTTCCCGACCCAATAATGCAAAATCGGGTTTGGGCAGCCGTGGAGCAGCGGCCCGGTGAGACTTTTGATCCAATCGCAGCCCGTGAAGCTCTAATCCCGTTGCTTCCGGACTACGCGGTCCCGGAACGGATTGAAATCCTCAACCCCATGCCGAGGACGGCCAGCGGCAAAATCGACCGGCGTGCCGTCGCTGCCCATTTCAAGGACCTGGCGATGCGGGCTCTCGCGCCCCGCGCGTGATGCTTCGGCCATAACTAGGGACGGCCGGCTTCTGATGCTCGCGTTTGTTGCATGCGAGTATCAGAAGCCAGCCGCACGAGGTCTTGGTAGTGTCATCAGTCTTAGGGGCTTCTATTGCCTAGGCTCTGTAAGCTGGCCGGATCATCGGGGCCTTGAACGTACACAGAGCCTGCTCCCCGGCGGGGACAAGTGCGGCGGGCCCCCTGGCACGAGTGCCCCGTTTGGGAATGGAACCCCGGCGCTGGCTAAATTGAAGCCTAAACGGCTTCTAACGCATTAGCGTATGCAGAGGCCCCGACCATGTTCCTGACGAGACTTTCGTAGCGGTTGGCAACCGCCGCAACAGACATTTCTCCCTGGGGATCGAACCACGTAAACACGTAGTCGCACACTGTGATGATGGCGAAAGACGCCGTCTTGACGTCATCCACACGCATGACACCTCGATCCTTTCCGGCCTGGAGGACCTCTCGCACCTCTTGCACATAGTCGCGCTGCATTTTGAAAACGGGCTCGAGCCGTTCGCCCGGCAGATCATGGGCCTCGCCCTTGTATGTCATCGTGAGGTCGAAAGCGCGGGCAGCACCTAGCTGTTGAAGCTGCCAGGTAACGTGAGCGCGAACGATCTGACCCAAACGAAGCACAGGGTCGTCCTCCGTTATCGAGTCCCGGACATGGGCGAGAAAATCCCTCATGGCGGCGTCCAGCACCGAAACGTAGAGGTCGTCCTTAGAAGGGAAGTACCAGTAGATCGCTGGGGCAGAGACACCCAGTTCCTGGGCGAGGGCCTTCATGCTTGTTCCGGCATATCCATGCTGCAAAAACTTCTGCAGCGCCACTTTCATGACCCGGTCTCGGCTGATTGAGTCGCTGTTGACCGCGGGAGCCTTGCCCTTGCCGCCAGTTCTGGGAGCTGTTCGACTCGTAACCATGTAAATTCTCTTCTTCTTCTAGCGGCTGCAAACACCTATCGGCAGCTCTAGAGCTGCATGTCACGACTAGCTTAACGTTAAATAAGGAGATCCGGCCATGGTCAACCTGAATATTGGGTGTGGGCAAGTGGGTTGAAGTCGGCCTGCCTTACCCCATCGGCGTCGTGGGCTGCCCCGCCTCGGGTAGCCTCCCCCCTTCTTGAGTGGTTGTTCTGGCTATCGGGGAAACCCTCACAGGGTCAGTAGCGCGGAAGGTGCCGGGTCACCCGCGTGTGCGTGCCTCTACCTTTCCGCGATGGCAAGGGCGACCGTCTCCGGTTGAAACAGAAGCTGCGGGTCCTACATTAGGCGCTTCATCCCGTCCAATTTTCGGCCTCGGTTTGATCCTCGAGGGCGACGTGGGGGCGATGAACGAAGCGTACGTCGGCAAGATAAAGCAGACTCATAAAGATGACTGCGGCATCCTATGCCCCGACAGTCCGGCGCGGAGGGGCTTCGTGTCGTTTCGGCAGGCTGTTAACTCGGAACCAAGAAAACGAGGTTGCGGGCGGAGAGCCGGGAGAAGCCGAGCCACCTGTGAGCTCACGCCGGATGGAGCCAGAGACCGTCCCTTCGGGCACCCGTAGCGAGGACTTCATCGCCGAAGATCGAACGAAGCAGACCGCTCACCCACATAGCGATGAGAGCTCTGTAGCGCGGTCCAGTCGAGACGACAGTGCCCATGATGCCCGTATCCACCGGGGCAAGCGCCAGGGTACGCGTGCATGGATCTCGGCGTTCGAAGCGCGTCCACGATGAGCGATTAAGCCAATGATGCCGTCGAAGGTGCGGTGCCGACGCACTGAGGACGCGGCCAGGTATGGCCCAGCAGCCGCGAGCCTAGCATCATTCGTCGTCCCCGGCATGGGTTGACGTATGCACACGGGCTCTGAACGGGGAAGGCAGCGGCCCACGGGGGGTGTAGTTTCCGCGAAAGTGACCGCCGCTCCCGGCCATTGAGGCCTGGTCGGACATGCCCGCGAGCACCACCGCGTGGGCAACATGCGCGCACGCGGTGCGGCCAAGGCATAGTGGGCTCTCCTGCGGAAGGGACGGCGTGCAGAATCTGGGCCCGCCGGCGCCGGGTGTTGACGCTGCCCTGGTGGAGCAGTGGTTAGAGCGCTGCGGGTGGGACCTAGTCGAGGTTGCCGAAGAAGCTTTCAACTTCATGCTGGTTCATATCGCTGAACCAGCACTCGATAATCTGTCCACCCTCGAACTTGTACAGGCCAAGGCGGTCCGTGGCAACACTTCGGTCGCCCTTTGTCCAGACTTCGTGAACCATCAGCAGCACACCGTCATCACCGGCCAACAGGACCTCGTTTTGCCCGCCGACCTCCCATGTGTCTGTGTAGGCGGCAACGCGGCCTATCCAATCGCGGACGAAGGCTTCACGGCCGTGATAGTCACCGGACAGCGGGCCGCTTCCGCCCATGTGCACTACTACGTTTTCGGCAAAAAAGGCGATGCCAGCTGCTTGGTCGCCGCGTTCCCAGGCTGCGTGATACTCGTGCAGGAGGTGGAGGGAAGATTCTGTGGACATGTGCTTTCTCCTTGTCAGACGGGAAGCTCAGTGACACCTTACGAAGCGTTAATTACGTGCGCCACCGGCGGTCCCTGAGATGTGTGGTTGATTATTGCCTCTACCCCTTCTGCATGGCAATACCGGGCGTAAAAGCACAGAAAAGTCTTGACGGCCCTGCTTAATGGTGATTCAATTCATACCAATACAAGTTGTTGTTGCGTGAGCTGTCAGGTCCAGCCTGGGTGTCCGAAGGCGGCCACCCGTTCCCATGTCCGGACAGCAATTCAGTCTTTCGATTCTCGTCCGACCTGATATCCCGCCGGGGGATCACTGTGTCACCGGAACTCATCGCTGTTCTGCCCTGTCGTACCGCCGCTCGTCGTTGAGCGATACCAATGAAAGTTAGTCGCATGACCGTCGCAGACCTGTCCACAAAATCGGGCAACCCCGGGGTCAAGGAATCCCGCCTTTCCGGGCGGATGGGCATAACGTCCCTCGTCCTGAGTGTCCTTGCCTTTTCCGCCCCAATCGTTTCCGTTTCTGGATACATTCCGTTCACGATCGTCTTCGCCGGACAAGCGGCCCCGCTTGCGTTCGCCGCGGGTACGGTGCTTCTAGCCGTTTTTGCAGCGGGATACATTGCCATGACGCGGGCGCTTCCTACGCCCGGTGCTTTCTATGCATACATAACGTCGGGATTGGGTAAGGCGGCAGGCCTTGGCGCGGCTTTCCTGGCCATCGTTTCCTATCTGGCAATACTGGCCGGCGTATACGTTTTCACCGGCGTCACCACCAACTCCCTAATCGCTAGCTTCGGTGGACCGGAGGCTCCCTGGTGGCTTTGGTCGCTGGCAAGCTGGGTATTGGTGAGCAGCCTGGGATACTTTCATGTCGAGCTATCGGCCAAGGTGCTTAGCGTCGTTATGGTGCTCGAAGTCGCGTTGGTGATGATTTTCAATGTCGTCACCCTCTCCAAGGGAGGCGCCGAAGGTTTGAGTCTCTCACCGCTCAGCCCCGTGGAGTTCGCCAAAGGCGACATTCCTGTAGCAATGGTCTTCGTGGTGATGGTATTCATCGGTTTCGAGGCAACCGCACTCTACCGGAATGAGGTGAAGTCACCGGATAAGGCCATCCCACGAAGCACCTATATCGCGGTCATTTTCATCGGAGCCCTCTACACCTTGTCGTGCTACGCCCTTGTCTCGGCCTACGGAAGCGCCTCCGTGGAAATGGCCTCAAGCAACCCGACCACCATGTTCGGCAACGCAATCGGGCAATTCGTAGGCCCTGCCTTTGCACAGATTGCGTTCATTCTGATCGCGACCTCGGCGATCGCGGCACTGCTCTCCATCCACAACGTTGTCGCGCGTTATGTGCATAACCTGGGTGTCGACGGGGCACTTCCCTCGTATTTGTCACGGGTCCACCCTCGTCATAAGTCGCCTCACACGGCATCGAATGCCACTGCCCTGGTAGTTGCCATCGGACTCGTGCCGTTTTTCGGCGCCACCGACCCGGCAGTCCTGATTAGCCAATTCGGGGGGCTGGGATCGACCGGAATCCTGGCGCTGATGGCGCTTGTCAGCCTCGCAGTCATTGTCTGGTTCCGCCGCCAGACTGACGTGCGCCCAAGGTTCATTGCGTGGCAGGTCGTCTTTGCGCCTCTCATAGCTTTCGCAGCGTTTTCGCTCATCATTGTCCTGGTAGTGATGCACTTCGAGCTCGTCGTCGGCGGTGATTCCGGGCAGAGCCTTGGGCTGCTGCTGGTCCTTGGAATAGCACTTACAGGAGGAATAGGTACAGCCGTCTACTTCCGCCTGTCCCGCCCCGAGGTTTATGCACGCCTTGGTACCTCGCACGGTAACCCATACGAGGAAATCGAAACAAAGGACCCGTTGACCTCGGCATAGCACACGCCGGTTTAGTCCGATCATCAAATGAGTGAAGCAGGGACAATTCACCTAGCGCTATGAGCTTTATCGCTCAATGCTTCGCCCGCATCCCGGATACATCACCGGGCAAGGAATAAGGAGACCCGAAAAATGACACAGCGCAATTACCGACGACTGGAAGGCCGGTACGCCATCGTAACCGGTGCCGGTCGAGGCATTGGCCAGTCGATCGCGCAGAAGCTGGCGGCAGAAGGAGCTGAGGTACTCGTTGTTGGACGCGCGCTTGAACCACTCAGCGAAACTGTCGAATCAATCGAAGAAGCCGGCGGCCGTGCATGGGCCCTCTCCGCAGACATTTCGTCAGAGCAAGACGTTCAACGGCTGACTACTGCAGCGCTGGAGCGGTGGAGCCGCGTCGATATCCTGGTGAACAATGCAGCAGTGTTCGACGAACCGCCATTCTTGGAGGTCGACGCAGCCACCGTCCGCCAGAATTTCGACATCAACGTTGTGGGAACGTTCCTCATGTCGCAGGCCGTCGCAAGGGGCATGGTAGCTAATCGAAGTGGTTCGATAATTCACATTTCTTCAATCGACGCCCTTGGTGCCGATGGCCCTGTAACTGCCTATTCAGCCACCAAAGCCGCGGTAGTGAGCATGGCGCGAACGATGACGATCGAGCTTGCTCAATTCGGCGTCAGGGTTAACTGCGTGGCACCCGGGTTCGTCAACACCGACATGGTGCATAAAACGTCAACGCCGAACGTGCTGGATCATATGCTCAACGATTTCACCCGGGTGCCTATCCGCCGGCTTATCGAACCCGAAGAGATAGCTGCAGCAGTTACATTCCTTGCCTCCGATGAAGCGTCGGCAATCACCGGACAGAACCTGGTTGTAGACGGGGGACTCACCTCAAATCTGTTCGTCATGGAGACACTCCCGGAGTCGATGATTCCTCTCGGCCAGTAATTAGATGCGCCCGGTCCTAGCAAGGTGGGATGGGTGCTTCCCGGGAGTTCTCGCTGCACAAGCTGCTCCTCGAACCCCGCCCCATGCCGTAAACGTGTGAGCGGCAGCCCCATCGGGCTGCCGCTCAATCCCATGTACATGTGGGCCGGCCTTCTAGCCATCGCGGCAACAACAACGGCAGAATGTGCCAGAAAGCGATTCCACAAGCATGCACCAGATACCAAATAAGCAGTCGACGAATCCTGCTTCAGCCACAACTGACGGCACAGGCATGCGTACCCCGCTCCGTAAACTACTCGGAGAACGGAACCGCCTAGCGGGCATGCCGGTCCTGGTTTCAGGTGGTGCACGTGGCATGGGCGCAGCGATCGCCCGTGAGGTGATCGAGCAAGGCGGGCAGGTGGTTCTCGCGGATGTATTGGAAAAGGAAGGGCAGGACCTTGCCGATTCACTCGGCAGCGCAGCTTGCTTCATCGAACTTGATGTGACTCAAGAGGCCAGTTGGGAACAGGCGGTCTCTCACGCGCAAGATCGTTTTGGCCAACTTGGCGGGCTCGTTAACAACGCTGGTGTTTTGCTCGAAGGGCGGGTTGAAACAACTACCCAGGAACAGTGGCAACGGACAGTAGCCGTAAACCAGCTAGGCGTTTTCCTCGGGATGAAGGCTGCCGCCAAGGCGATGCGATCAGCAGGAGGCGGCTCAATCGTGAACATATCCTCCACTGCTGGCATAACAGGCTTCACGGATTGTTTCGCCTACGTCGCTTCTAAATGGGCGGTTAGGGGGATGACCAAAGCCGCAGCCTTAGAACTGGCACAATATGGCATCAGGGTGAACTCTGTGCATCCTGGCGACACGATGACAGACATGATAGCTGGCGCGGTGGCCTCCAGTGGCGCTGTGACTACCCACGATCAGATACCGTTGGGCCGGTATGCAACCCCGTCCGACATCTCAAAGCTGGTGCTGTTCTTGCTTTCAGCCGAGTCCAGTTATATCAGCGGCGCCGAACATGTCATTGACGGCGCGGTGACCGCCGGAACACAAGCGCGCTAAGAGCTTCGGCCGGCCCACATTTGGACCGACCGAAGCGCAGACTGCAAAAGAGCACCCTGCCGACACGGCCAGTGGCTCGCAACTTCCAGGAACGCAGGGCTCTGCCCCGTTACCGGCCGCTGCCCCTACGAATACACGACGTAAACTTCCTAGCTCTTCTTGGACGTCCCACTCACCTTTCCACCCCACCGGAAACACGGCAACGTCTCCTGGCGCCGACTGGACTGTCACCATCTTCCTGAGTGACGACCAAGCGACCGGCAAGAACGTGGATGACTTCGTTGTAATCCTCAAGGTCCAATGGGATCGCCCGACCTCGGATTTCCCAAAACCGGCTGAGGACCCTTGGTCTGCCTGGGCGAACAATTCATTGGTCCACGTTTCAATTTTTCCACTGCGAGGTGTGTCGCAGGCGGCTCCAAAAGGCCCGACGAGGGAACGCCACGGTTCCCGCTCGTTACTGGCGCTCAACGCAGCCTTGCCCGCCTCGCCAGGCCTCCCAAGGATCTGAAGGAAGCCATCGTCCCGGCGAGCTCCAATCTAACAGCCGTTAAACTCGCCCGGCACCCCTTATAACCCCCCTCTAACGCGTGTTAAATGGACGCCCACAACGGGGGCATCCTGCGCGGCCTGCGGGGTTAGCAGCTCACGAAAATAACACGAACCCGACCGCATGTTTGGTAGAAATATGCGGCAAACCTCTTGCCAACACCTGTGTGACCGTAGTTACATTTACTGAGGCGCCTAGCTTTACACCCGTTAAATTCCCCTCCACTCACTCGCTTGTGAGCAAAGGACATACTCCTATGAGCGCATTACCTCAACCACAGGGCCATGAAGCAGCATTCAACGGTCCCATAGCAGCATCCAGCGAGTCCCCAGGACTAGCAAAGGAAGCAGGCAACACTCCCAGACTGACGGGAAAGATGAGCGCTGCGTCTCTGACGTTGACCGTCCTGGCTTTCTCCGCACCAATGGCTGTCGTTACCGGATTTATCCCCTTCACGATCCTCTTCGGCGGCGAAGGCGCTACTTTTGCCTTCGTTCTTGTGACCATCCTTTTGCTGGTCTTTTCCGTCGGCTATATCGCCATGACCAAGCACCTGCCAAAACCTGGCGCTTTCTACTCTTTCATCACCGCGGGGCTCGGCAAGGGGGCCGGACTCGGCTCAGCCTACTTGGCCATCGTCTCCTACATAGCTGTTCTCGTCGGGAGTTACGCGTTTCTGGGACTTTGCGTGTCAGGGTTGGTTACCAGCCTCAACGGCCCGGATATTCCTTGGTGGGTTTGGACCATCGCAGGCTGGGCCATTGTGAGCACGTTGGGTTACTTCCACATCGAGGTTTCGGCGAAGATTCTCTCCATCGCTATGGTGGGCGAAGTCATCCTTGTAATGATCTTCAATGTGTTTGTGCTTGCAAAGGGTGGAGCAGAGGGGCTCTCCGCCGCACCCTTCACGCCCGGAGCCCTCATGGGCGGGGACGTCCCGGTCACGATGCTTTTTTGTATCCTGGTGTTCATGGGCTTTGAGGCCACCGCGCTCTTCAGAGACGAAGTGCGGACACCAAATAAGACAATCCCGCGAGCAACTTACGGAGCTGTCCTGTTCGTCGGCGTTCTCTACATCATTTCCGCCTACGCCTTGACCTCGGCATACGGATCGAAGGCGCAAGAAGTGGCAACCAACGCTCCCGCAGCCATGTTTCCTGACGCAATCGGCGCGTTCGTCGCCCCCGTCTTCACAGAGCTCGCATTTATCTTCGTCATTACTTCACTGGTTGCGGCGCTGATTTCTATCCACAACGTCGTGGCCCGCTATGTCTACAACCTGGCATACGACAGGGCCTTGCCGGTTTACTTGTCGAAAATCCACGTGCGCCACCACTCGCCCCATCGAGCCTCAACGGCAGTGGGGGTCGGCGCCGGCCTTGTGATTCTGTTTCTCATTTTGACCGGGGCCGATAGCGCAAAGGTATATGGGCAACTTTCTGGTTTGGGTTCGGTTGGGATCATTTTCCTTATGGGCGCTGTCAGCTTGTCCGTGGTTGTTTGGTTCCGTACCAAGGCAAAGCTCTCGGGAGAAAACACCTTCAAGACCATCATCGCTCCTCTGGTTTCGTTGCTGGCTTTCGCCTTCACAGTGGTTTTCGCACTCTTCCACTTCGAACTTATTGTGGGAGGAGCTCCGGGGGAGAACATCGGCCTGGCAGTGATTTTGGCCGCGACCTTTCTTGCCGGCATCGCGCTTACCCTCTATTTTCGGTTTGCCAAGCCGCATCTGTATGCTGGCCTCGGTCACTCTGATCACAGCCCTGCTGGACAATCCAACACGCAGAACGCTGACCAGTCAGAACCGCCGCACGCACTTACTGGCAGCAGCCTGCCCGACCAGTAGCTGCAAACGGCACATGACAGGAAGCGCCGGTGGGGCCAAAGGTGAACCTACACAATGGCCCCACCGCGATCCCCTCGACCATGGTGGGTCCCCTCCGTGAACGAAGCGATTACGTGAGCCGGCGAGCCCGGCCCACTTGCAGCATCGGCGGACCTCGAAGCTTTGCAGGACAGTAAGCAAAGACACTTGTCCCTCCAGCACCTTCTAGTTGTGCACGCTTACGGAGGCAATAGAAGCGTGAGCCGATCATGAAGTTCCGGAGATAGGTCAGCGATTCCTCAGCTGCCAAGCAATGACCCTGACGCCACGTCTACTTGGACACGCGTGCAGCGGGCAACGTCAGCAGGTTCAATGAGGCTTGCTTCATGCAAACCCCTTGTCCGCAGCGATGATACTGGCATCGACGGAGGTTTTGACGATCCCTCGTGCTATCAGAAGCTTCGAGGGGCACGCAATCCTTCTCGCGGCCCGGACGACATGGCCGAGACCAACAACAATCCCGTAAGAGGACGATTCAAGGAGGACCCGGAAGTGAGTCAATTTGATGTCGCTGGGTTAGGACCGGGTAGCTATCCTGACTTCCGGGCGGCTGTCTCACCAAGATTCACGGCCTCATCTGACATGCGTCGGTACCTTGAAAAGTTCAACTGGCCGTGTTTATCGGACGAGGGACGCCAGATGCTGGAGACATTTGTGTCACAGGCGTGCACTAAGAGTTACAGTGGCCTCTCCATGCGGAGCCTTGCTCATCAACTTGGCGTAAGACCACCCAGCCTTCTAAGCCAATTCCCTGGGGGGATTGACGAGATCGCCACCGAAGCCTTTCGTCGGCATTTTTACAGATTCGCTTCAGCCGTCCTCGAGTCCGTAGAACCCGCAGCAGACGCCGAAACCTACTGGACAAACCTAGTACGTGTGCACCTTGAGTGTCAGTTAGCGGTACCGGAACACGACTTGTGGGCCCTCCTGATAGCGGCTGATCGCGTTGCCGGTTTCCTGCCACCCCAGATGCTCGTGGAGTAGTACGAGGGGTAAGGATTGTACGAACGGATGTACGCAGCAGCTGCTTTCGAGCTTGGCTACCGCTTCGATGACGTCGGAAAATTTGTGAACGTAGTCGTCAAAGTTCTAAACGCCGCCGACGAATGGTGTGCTTGGAATGGGAAACAAGATGCGATGAATTCCTGCGTCAGTCAGGGTGTCGCGATCATCCACGCCCTCATGGGTGTAGATCTAAGTTTGAACCAACGAAACGGCTAACGCTTCCTGTCGTTCCGAGCTACGATCTCCCCTGCTGCTAGAAGCTCTGATCTTTCTTGCTTACCAGGGCAGAACCGAGCCTTTGTTGGTAGCTCCCCGGCCAAGATAAAGAGCCGATAATGGATATTTCGTCAAGCCATTGTCCGCGGCGGGGGAGGTCACGCCGTCTTCCGTAAGGCGGCGCGGCCTGAGTACGTGGAAGAATCCGAGGCTGGGATCGCGGCTGGACAGGACTGGATCCCAGAGAATCGCTGGAGCGGTCGACTACGCCGTGGGCAGTGGGGCAGACCGCTTTACATCCAGTCCCTCTCTTTGACCAACCTGTTGCCCGCACCGGCACGGACACATAGGCTCAACATGTGAGTGGCGGGGACGGCAGTCCGACAAGCGGATCCGGCCCGCGACCCGTGAAGGAAAAAAGCATGGCAACAGGTACGGTCAAGTGGTTCAACGCCGAAAAGGGCTTCGGATTCATCGCCCCCGACGACGGAAGCGCTGACGTGTTCGCACACTTTTCAGCAATCGCATCCAGCGGTTACCGCTCCCTGGACGAGAACCAGAAGGTTCAGTTCGACGTCACCCAAGGCCCTAAGGGTCCGCAGGCGGAGAATATCCAGCCGCTCTAGGTGGTTGTCAGGAAGCTGGCCGGCTGCAAACCGGCCAGCTTCTCTGTTTTCACGCAGCCCCGTTGCCGCACGCATAGCGGCACGACCACAACGGAGGCCCGCCAGCCAAAAGGCGGCCGTTCTGAATGTCGAACAATTCCATCACTGCAGCAGGGCTGACGGGCTTCCTAAATTTCTGAGCCAGAAGTTGTTTTCCGTCGTCGATCCCATGGCGGAATCCCGTCGCAACAGAATGTTCCTGCCGATCCTCCAGACGCCTAATGCGGATCGCTTCCGGCTGATTCTGGAACGCCGATAACCGCGATTACGTCAAGTAAATTAGTTGAAGCGTCAAATAACCCCCTCCCCCAACTGTATCGCACTCTCCGCCGAGCACCGTCGGTCCCCATGATCGGCGCCATGGCCGTTACCTTCTCGGGCATCTGCTGAGACTTCCATTGCAGCCAGAATTCGCTCTGCAAAGGCTGCTGGATTAGGGCACAAGCCCTGCCGGCCAAGCGCTGCTGCCGCGGATGGAACTTGCAGAGCTGGATCCGGAACCCCGACATGGGTGGCTACCTCCTGCGCGCGATGCAGGCCCCCCATAATCTCTTCGAAGGCGGGCGATGAGCCGTAACCAATCAATGCGATCACGGCAAGAATCCTTGCGCTGGCATCTGGATTCGGACATGCCTTTGCGGCTCCTGCCATGGCTGCGGTCTGCCAGCTGGGCAAACTATCTGGATTTTCGTCACGCACGCGTCCATACAGGTCTTGCAGCTGACGAAAAGGATCACTTTGCCAGGCCCACCATGCAGCACGGGACAAGGCTGCCCCAGCTGCGCGAGGCACCCAGCCATCCGCCTCAGCCAACGTAACGAGGTCTCCGTCGGCGAGGGCAACATCCACAACATGATCTAATGCCAGGCGAAGGTTGGCGGAAGCCGCCGCCGTCGCGGCGGCTTCATCTGCCTCCAGCGACACCGACACCTCAAGAGCGCGATCTCGAATGGCATCAACAAGGGCGGGCGTGCCAAAGCACGAGACACCGAACAGCCGGGCCACGCGCCGCAAGCCGAGGTCATCACTCCATAGCGGCATTCCCAGATCATGCGCAAGCTGGATGGCGTGAACCCAAGGGGCACTCTGCATTTCCTCGCCGAGTTCAGCGAAGAGCGTAGGTTCGGTCACCACATGCACCGGCAAGCTTTGGGCCAGCGATTCCAAGGCCTCCGCGCGACGCAGTTGACGAGCAAACTCGTCCGCGCCCAGTTTAGTGTAGGTGAGGGATGATTCCCTGACGTCCCACCCAAACGTTCCAGGGCTCCCGGCCCTTCCCCGGATGTCGAACATGGCCCTGTGAACGTCGCTCATTGTGAGCGCTGAAACCTGAAGGGAAACGAAGTGTCCAGCGAACTGCCGAAGCGACGGATCTCCCGAGATGGTGAGGAGCGCGGCCGCGTCGACTATGACTGACTTCCCCATCGCATCTCGAGCGGCCAGAACCTCCTGCGTGTTTTCTTCATCGTCCCCCGAGCCACTAACGAGAACGTCGAATGTCCGCTGCAGCAAAAGTGTGGCATAACCGTGGCCGCGCAAACCTGCAATTAGGCCCACGGGGAGGGCAGCGTTCCGCACTTCTTTTACTAGATCTGCCATGACAGAATCAGCCGTCGCTGCAACCTTGACCATCTCAGTGAGTTCGCCAATGAGGTCCTCCGGCTCACCGTGAAGCACTTTTATGCCCGTTTCGTCCCCGAATTCTGCCGCCAGCTTCTCCATCACAGCGAACGCTTCTTTGTGTAGCTCCGCCGGAACCGCGGCTTGGCCAAGGCGGCGACGTTCATGCAGTCCGTCGTCCTCTGTTGCAGACTGGGCGGAATCGACGCCGTATGTATTCGTGAGGATGTGGCCAATTAAGGCTGTGGACAGCTTAGGATCTTGGAATCTATTTGCCAGAGCGAGGGCTTCGGATGTCTTGGCCTCGTCCCAGGGCAGTGTGGAGTTTGCTTGGAGCCAAAGCTTGACCTCCTCCTTGTTTCTGACGACAGGGCGGTACTTAGTTAGAGTTTTGCCCGCGACAGAGGTTTTTCCCTGGTTTAGCTGGGCAACCACAACACGCCACACGGCTGCGGCATCTGGAACAGCGAATAACTTGAGGACTTCGGTGAGATATCCCTCGGCTGCATCCCATTGGCCGCGGTCAGCCGCCCTTGCCCCCAAGAACGTCAGCAGGCGCCCACGCTCTACGGGGTAGCCGTCGGTGGCGTACGCCGCTGCCGCCGCAGCAGCGTCGGCAGTTTCATCTTGGGCATCGATTAGGCACGAGGCGCGGCGAATCAGGAAAAACGGATTGCCTCCAGATGCGTAGAGCGCCTGGCAGGCCTCCGCTGCCTGATGGTGACGACCTGCATCGCGGAGCCGGCCAATAAGCTGTTCGGCGGCGAGCATATCGTCCTGTGCGAGAGTGCGGAGCGCGGGTAGAGCCAGTTCAAGGTCGGTTTGAGCGGTGAGCAACGCCCCGACGAGTTCGTCCAGCGAAGACGGCAGGATTGACTTGGCGATGTACGGCTGCAGCGTCGGCCTCTTGTCGACACTGAACTTGGTCAATTCAACGGCTGCAACCGCAATCTGCGGATGATCTGCGGAGGTAACCGCCCGGTCAAACTCCTCCACCCATAATTCAGCGGCTTCATCCTCTGGGAGATTTAGTATTCCCAATCTAAGTTTCAGGATGCGATCGTTCGCGCTGTCCCCCAGATACTCAGCCAACTCGTTCACCAAGTCCTGGCGACCCAGAAAATCCGCCGCGTGTAGTGCAAACCGACGGATCCTGGGATCCTCGGATTCTTGGTGAGAGGCCGAGCCTGCGGGCACTGGAAGACATATTTGCAGGACGGAATCGAAGCGGCCTTCGAGTGAGTACGTCTGTGCCAGTTCGACGGTTAAGTCAAGGATGGGTCCCATCCACTGCCGCCGCTGCTCGATGGCTCTCTCGAGAAGCCGGCTAGCTTCATGTAAATCTTCGGCGGTTCGCCGCGCATTCCATCGGAGTTTATGAATGTCAGCACCCTGGCGCATGACGAAGGCACTTTCCGGATCCGCAGCGAAGCGAAGCTTCCAGTGCTTCAGCGCGGCGTCAAGATCACCAGCGCGAAGGGCCTGGTCGGTGAGAAAGCCCTGAACCGTCGGAGATTTACGGATCTCATCTGTGTCGGCCAATAATATGGGGTCCAGTTTGATAGCGCCTGAGTCATCATCGGAATACGCCAGGAGTGACCGCCCGACCGCAACCAATAGGGGCGCCTGACCCGTGGCTTCGGCCTCGTGGAGCAGCTCTTCGGATCGGGTCCGGTCGCACTCCATAAGATTAAGTGCTGCCGCCGCGAGGTGGTCGCCTCGTCTGTCTTTCTTCGCCCGCGCGGCCCTCGCGAATGCTTCCGCACTGATGTCGAAATGTTCATATTGTGCCGCGTATGAGGCAATAACGGCCCAAGCCCAAGCCCCATTGCGCTCGATCCAGACTGGGGAAGCTGCAAGGACAGATTGCGCGGTTCCCCTGGCGTTGGTGCGACCTTCTGCTAGATGGGTGGCCATCAATGCGGCATCTAATCGTTCGGCGGCGGGTCGTGCCTCCAGTGCCTTGCGCACGGATGGTGGCAGTTGAGCGAGGGTATAGTCGAACTTTGCTTCGGCCAACCTTTCAAGACCGCTTGCTAAATGCCGCCATTCTCTATCGGCAGTTTCCATGGTTTGGCTCGCCGGCACTTCGACTTTGAAGCCGGCTCCAGTTGACTGAACGGTGCTACTTGAAATGCGTTGCCAGTAAACGACCTCGTTGTCGAGATCCACGAGGACAATGATGACGGGCAGTGCATGGCCCAGCCATAGTTGCGCCTTCTTGGCAGAGAACGAAAACCACCATCCCTTCGGAGATTCTCTTTGGAAGTAGGATGGGCCGCCCTTGATCTGGAGGGCGATCAGACGCCCGGTTCCGACTTCGGTAACTGGTTTTCCAACTTCATGGACCTTCTCGACCTGCTCGACGTGCGCATCTATGCCCTGATCGCTTATGTCTTGGGGGCGGAAAAACCATCCCATTTGTAGGGCCTGGTTCTCGACGGTGTTCACCGCTCGACGGTTTGTAAACTCACTCACATAATCCCCTAAGACTGCGCAACAGAACACAACTTGTTGCCCTTACAACATCGGAAGCATATCGGCGGGGGACGTTGTGAGTCCTGTGGGCGGCCGCGCATCTGCGGCTGATTGGCACCGAACCCAAGGCCGGATCTTGGATTCTGCGGCCTGCTAGGACGAAATGAGGCTCTTCCGCCGCCGTCTGTAGTGCTACGTTGGTGCGTCGTCTTCAACGCGGCGGAGCCTCTGAACTACACCTTCCAGTTCGGAGAGCGGCACTTGATCCAGGCCCAGGGCGCCATATAGAAGGCGGCCTTCATTTACGAGAAACTGGCGTTCAAGCTTCTGAGTTGGTAATTCAATTCCGTTAGAGTTTGGCTCTGATCCTCCATGAATCAAGTACCGCCCTCCGGTGCCTAAGTTGCTCAACTCTCGGTGAAGGGCAAAACTGTCCCAATTGTTAGCAGCTTTGCCGATTAGGATGCCAGCAAGATCCAGTTCGCTGGCCCTTCCAACCACGGCAAGGAGCTGGAACTGTGACCATGTCAGGGACTCGGCCGTCTTGATGGTCCAGTGAGCTGCTGACTGCGACAAGTTTTCATCGCAAGCGATGTAGGCGAAGAGTTGGCCGATGAATGGCGCCTTGCGCTCTTCGGGATCACTCTTAGCGGCATTCAGGGTTGCTTCGAAGACTTCCTGCGCAGCTGGGGCGAAACCACCGCGTGTTGCCCAGAATTCGGCGTCGGATCGGATGGGGGCACCCACCGCAAGGTTTCTGCGGATAGCCCGGCTGGCAGCTTCGACTGCCGAGTCAACACGTTTCGTCTCCCACATCCCCAGAGCTCGGGCTAGGACCCTTTTCCCGGTTTCTTCGATAATTGGCGCAGCTACCGCACCTGTTATCGCGCCTTCGGCCCCACCCATTGCACTGCCGAGGAGAAGTCCCGTTAGCGAAGCGAGCAAATTGGCGGAGCTGTCGGCGATCTCTTTCGCAGCTCCAACTTTAGGGCTGGAAACCATGCTCGGAAGTCTAACCCTCGAACCGGTGCTGCAGCTGTCGTTCACGAAGGGGAAGACCCGTCCGACGTCCGTGCCGACAGACCCCCTGACCGGAAAGGCGCTGTCGTACCCACCAGGCTTACCAGGTTGATACTCGGCAACTCCCGCTCCGACCTGGCTGTGGAACGCCGGCGCGGGGCCCTCTCGATGGAGGCGCCGCGCGGCTGTAGTATAAGGAATATAAAAAGTTTAAAAA
Source organism: Arthrobacter sp. 05T423 (assembly GCF_056396245.1). Lineage (NCBI taxonomy): Bacteria > Bacillati > Actinomycetota > Actinomycetes > Micrococcales > Micrococcaceae > Arthrobacter > Arthrobacter sp. 05T423. The sequence continues at coordinate 10,990 of NZ_JBFTLC010000010.1, read as the reverse complement.
ATTTATAGACCTATAAAGAGGGCTTTGTGAAGAATCCGTTCAAGCCGACGGCCGGCGCCCGGCCTCCACTGCTTATCGGCCGGGCCGACATGCGTCAGGACTTCGCCGAGAGCATCGATAACGGCCCGGGCGCGCCGGGTCTGCTGTCCATATTCACGGGTCCCCGCGGCATCGGCAAGACCGTCATGCTGGGGGAAATCGAAGACGAAGCGCTCGAGCACGGCTGGGTTGTCATCTCGGAAACCGCCACCGCGGGCCTGATCAACCGCATCGCCAGCGCTGTCCGCGCCGCCGCCGAGGAATTCGGAGACGGCCGGCCCGGCCGCCGCATTACCGCGGTTACCCTGGGGCCTGTCCGCGTCGACACGCAACTCCCGGCCGCCCCTGAAATCCACTGGCGCCGCCAGATCACCGAACTTCTGGAAAAGCTCAACGCGCAGGAAACCGGGCTGCTGATCAGCATCGACGAAATCCATGCCGTGGACAGGACCGAGCTGTCCGAGATCGCCGCCGTGGTCCAGCATCTGATCCGCGAAAGCCTCCCGATAGGCCTTGTCCTCGCCGGCCTGCCCAAGGCCGTGGAGGACCTCCTCAACGAAGGCGTCTCAACCTTCCTTCGCCGGGCCGAAAAATACGACCTCCACAGGACCTCCATCGATGAAGTGGCCGAAGCCTTCCGCGACACCTTCTCCGAAAGCGGCGTGAGCATCAGCGACCGGCATCTGCGGCAGCTGGCAGAGGCTACCGGTGGCTACCCCTTCCTGATCCAACTGGTCGGCTACCACGTATGGAGCCAGGCCAGGCACTCAGGCGCAACCGTCACCGACCAGGCCCTCGCCGCCGGAATACAGAAAGCCCGCCGGCGAATGGGCGCCACCGTCCTGCAGTCCGCCTACTCGGCCCTTTCAGACGTGGACCAGTCCTACCTTCTGGCCATGGCAGAGGACGACGGCCCGTCCAGCACCAGCACGATCGCCGAGCGGCTCGGGGTCAACCTCGTCTATGGAGGCCAGTACCGGCTTCGGCTTCTGGCGGCCGGGGTCATTGAAACGACAAGCCGCGGGTACGTCGATTTCGCGGTTCCAACGTTCCGTGAGTTCCTCCGCGATACCCCCGCCTATGGGCTGCGGTTGCAGCATCCGAAGCGCCACTGACGAGCAGACCTTAGCCCGGGGCAGAGAACTCCGGCGTAGCGCCAGCGCTCGGAGTGTACGGATAATTCACCGGGTCCATACGCGGGCCCTACTATCTTTTGGGCAATTTATTCATTTCTTATAAAGAGGCCAAAAATCAATAAAGTGTCTCCAGGGCCTTGTAGATGAACGTCCAAGTCCCCCGCTCCCCTGCCTGCCAGACTGCAGTGAGCCCACACCATGGCCTTCTTGGCGGCGACAAGGCCGGAGGCCAGTGCAGGCGTTATATCGCGGACGACTCATCCCGCGGTTCGCTGTCCTCTTCCTGGCCGACCGCGTCAAGGTCCCCCTGAACGTTCATCCTGCGCGGAGTGCCGCCAGCCTGGTTGTGCCTGCTCAGCAGGTAGTCCTTCACTTCGTCGCGGTAGATGATCCAGGTGGTGTCGATGAGGACCGCTGGGACCTCTCCCTTCCGCAGCCACCGTACACGGTGGTCCGGTCTTTGCCCAGGTCCGGGTCAGGTCGCTCGCGGACAGAACCCGCGGCAGACTCTCAAACAGTTCATCAATCCTGGCCGGCATTCGGTAGGTTCCTTCACCGCTTGGGGTAGCTGGTTGGGCGATAGAAACTACTGCAGCAGGGTCGCCGCCGGGCGGCTCCGCCGTTGCCGTCCCCGACCCCGGAACCAGGTGTCCGCTCGGGATCCGGAGGGCGGTGGCGATGTTTTCGACGTCGTTGAAGGTGAACGATGCCTCGTGGCGGAGCCTCTTGGCGATGTAGTTCTGCGAGATGCCGATCCTTTTGGCCAGCTCCAGGCCGGACACCCCCTGCCGGCTCATGTGCCGACGTACTGCTTCGATGACTTCCCTGGCCAAAGCCCCCGGCAGATTCTTTGGCTCCCTCGGCATCAGTGGTGTCGTAGCTGGCCGGGGCGTGCCGGGGGTATCCGTTTCGCTCACCGGAGCAGCCCATCCCCTGTAGCATCAGGCGCATGATCCCAGAGCACGAGGACCAAGACCACGAGGACTATGTCGAGTACCTGGTCCAGAGCAGCCAGGAGCTCAACGGCCTCACCCTGAAGCAGCTGGGGTACCGGCCCCGGCCTGAGGACCTTGGCGATGATGAACGGCACGCTCTGGAGGCCTGGGATCTTGAATGGATGGAATCGGTGACACCGGAACAGCGGGACAAAAGCCTGTTCCAGGCCAAGCTGCTGGCGGGGGCGTTGTGGGAGGCTTCGGCCGTCCTGATCGACCAGCTCTTCGAGGACGTCGCCGAGCTGCGCAGCCTGGACGAAGTCTCCCGGCGGGACATCGCAGAAACCTACGTCCTGTCCGGGCTGCCGCCCCGGCATGCCGACAAGTACGACGTCCGGTTCGCCCAACGCTTCCTCGTCATCGCCGCCGATATGGCGGCGGCGCTGGTCCGCGGCTGGACGCATCCGTCCTGCGTGGCCCAGGAACTGGCGGTGCGGTGCCTGCTGGACCAGGTGGAAGTGATCCAGGACCTGTACGGGCTCGACTTGGAGGACGGCTGGCGCGGCCAGGTGGAAGAACACCTGCTCGAAGATCCCGACAGCGAATTGCTGTACCAGAACGCAATGGATGGCTTCGAAGACGACGTCGAACTGAACATGCAGCTCGGCTTCGCGCCGATGCGTCTCGACGACTGGTTCAAACCGTTCAACCACTCCCACGTCCCGGCCTTCGTTCGCTGATCCGGCACGACCGGCCCCGGGAGTCCCTCGCCGGCCCCGGCCGGCCTTGGTTTCCCGCGCACTCACTAAAGCACCGGGGCCCAGTCTTCTGTACCCTGACCACTTGGCTGGCCACGCCCGGCTCTCTCCCAGCGGGTAAGGCTGTGTAGATCTGTAGGCCGTCGGGACCGAAGACAGGTAACGCGCACGGATGCCGTGACGGCCTGGGAGTGGTTGTCTGTAAGAGGGGCGGTGGAATGTTGATGCCCCGATGGCTCAGGTCACCGGCCTGATGTGGTTGTTCGGGCGGCGTGTTCCGTCCCGGACTGGAGTGTGCCGGTGACCTGGGTCTGAACCACGAGGTGACCGTGGGAAGCCTGCCAGCGGTTGGCTGGCAGGCTTCCTGGGTGTCGGAAACATCCCTCTCAAACGTACGCCCGCAGGGAGGGGGCCGGCATGGCCTGACCCCGCCGCGTCGACGACAGCGTGAGTTTCAAGCCTCGGGAAAATGGCTGCCCCGGGGCCTCAAGCAACCGGCTCGTGTTAGGCGGGCTGCCCGGGTCGCCATGATGTATCCACTTCGTAGCCGCCGTCCTCGTACACCCGGATGGGCGCGATCCGGCCGGGATTTTCGGCGCGTAGCTTCATGAACAGCGGGCCTGACATCTCGTTGAGTGAGCTGTTGTAGAAGTGGACATCCCTGTAATGGTCCATCAGTGCCCGGACCATCTCGGTGGCCCATCCCTGCCGGTGGTACTCGTCCGGCACTCCGATGCCCTGAAACTTGCCGATCCGGTCCCTGATGATCGTGAAGTCGAGATAGGCGCTGGTCTCTCCGACGCCGATTGTACCGGCGCGGGTCCCGTGCAGCTGCGGGCGCGGGTGCAGCTTCCCGTTGAACACGTTTCCGACCGGGGACCGGGGCACGGTGAGTACGAATGATCTGCTGCCCCGGTGCAGGATGATGCGCCGCTGGTGGCGCAGTCTCCACCACGTGCGGCCGAGTCGACCAAAGGGCACGGCTTTCACCGCCCGATGCCGGGGCCGCGGTCCTGCCGTGGCGTCGACTCATCGTTGGTGCGGCGGGTCTCGTCGCGGCGGGCTTGTTCCTGCGCGCGGCGGGCCTTGATCTGGTCGAGTGCTTCCTTGACGGCTTCCGGGCTTCGAGTGTCGGCATCGGTCCGCTGGTTCTTGGCGCGGTTTTCGCGGACCTTGCGGGCGAGGGCGGCGATGCGTTCGGCTCGTTCCTGGGCCGGGCTGAGCTGGGCTTCGGTACCGCGGGTCTCCTGGAGGTGGTCCACGACCTGCTCTGCAGGTGTCGGGGTTTCCTTAATTACGGCTTCGACCTGGGCGGCTTCGGCCATGAGGGACGCGTCCGCGGGCGCGAGGGGCTCCTTGGCCGTTTGGGCGCTGTATTTGTGCATGGCCGTGACCCGGGCAGAAAGCTCCGCGCCGACGCCCTTGCCCTGGTGTGCCGCCGGGAGGGGCAGGGTTTCACTGGTGGGGATCCGGTAGGTGTCCCGGTAGGTGGAGATTTCGACGGCGAGCTGGCGCCATTGTTCCTGCCGTGACGGATCGGACGGGACGGGTCCGAGTGCTGTCGCCCAGGCGGGGGGTTCGGCTGCGAGCTGGGCACCGAGCCGTGTGGCTTCGGTGGCCATGAGTTCGCGGCGGGCCAGCAGTTCTTTCCGCCACAGGGCCGGGGTGTCCGGGTGCGTCACGGTGTCGGCCGGGGCGAACCATGCCGGCAGCAGGTCCGCTGCCGGTTGGACCGGGACGGGCTGCGGCAGCTGGCGGCGCAGTTCAATTTCGGCGCGGATCCGCCGCTGGACCCGGGCGGCGGCCCGGGCCCTCGTGGTGTTCTCGTGACGGCGGTGGTTGGTGACGGCTCCGCGTTCGTAGGCTTCATCGGCCCGGGCCTCGGGGTGCATCGCCTCGCGCAGGGCCTTTTCCTTGTGCAGGGATGAGGCGAGCCATCGGGCCTTTCGGTTGGCGGAGGGGTCGTTGATGGTGGTGTCGGTGCGGGTTTTCTGTTCTGCGGCGGTGATGCGTGAGGTCAGGTCGTCGTCGGTGAGGTGCCCGTGCAGGCGGCGCTGCCAGGGAGTGCTGCTGTTTTCGGCCTTCCAGCCGCGCAGCAGCTTCTTCCGGTCCACGTCGTCGGCGGCCGCGGTCCGGATGGTGTCGGCTGTGGCGCGCATGAGCTCGCCGATGGAGCGCTGTTCGAGCCGGGCTAGGGCTTCGTCGCTCAGTGCTTCCAGGGGCCGGCGCCCGGGATCGGCGGCGCGTGCCCGCCACCGGTCGAGCCGGTCTTCGATCCGCCACGCGAGCACGGCGCCGGCGTCGTCGGAGGCGTCGAACTCTCCTTCTCCGATGCTGTCGCCCAGCAGGTTGGGGATGTTGAATCCCTCGTTCTCGGCGGCGCGGAGATGGGTCGCGATCGCACCCCAAGCACTGGAGTTCACGAACCTTCCGGCGGTGCCTTCGCCCAGTTCGCGGCGGGCGATGTTGGCCATGCGCAGTTCGTTGGCCTGGGCATCGATGTCCCGGTACACCTCGGACATTTCCGGGAGGGAACGGGCTTGGGCGCGGGCGGCGTCCATTTGTTCGTGGGCGGTGAGGTTCCCGTCGTGGTTGGCGGCCACGGCCGTCAGGACGTCGTCGAGGGTTTCGCCGTCCTCGACGATGCCGTAGAGCTGGTTGGTTTCACGGCCGCGGGAGGCTGCGACGTAGGCCAGGGAGCGGGAGAGTTTGGAGCTGATCAGGGCGTGGGTGGTGTCGCAGGTGATGCCCTGGGTGCGGTGGATCGTGGCCGCGTAGCCGAGCATCGTCTTCTCGCGCACGTACTCGGCGGGGAGGGTGACGGTGCCGGCGTGGTTGTCGTGGCGGACGGTCAGTGACCCGTCCGGGTGGACTTCGCGGACGGTCCAGACGTCGTTGTTTTTCACGAAGTCTTTGCCGCGGTTGGCGGCGAGCCGGCGGTTGTTTTCGCGGGTGACGATGATGTCCCCGGCCCGGGCTGTGAGCCCGTCACGGAGGGTGGCGGCCGGGCCGTCGGTGAGGGTGCCGTTGCCGAGCCGGTAGGCCTGGGCGCGGGCGTTGAGGTCGGTGACGGTGGCGTTGTCGAAGGCCATCATGATCGAGTGTTTGCCGGCCTCGGTGTCCTGCTGCCAGGCGGCGAAGACCTGGGCGGTCATGGTTTCGGCGTCCCCGCCGACGACGCGGCGGTTGTCCCGGTAGAAGCCCCACGGGTCATCTTCCCCGTGGGTGGGTGGTTCGCGGAGGGCGAGGGTGGCGTCTGCTTCGGCGTCGTTGGGTGTGCCGTCGGGGTTGCGGAAGCGGTGCAGGTCTTCCAAATGAACGGCTCCGACGGTGTTTTTTAGCAGGCGCAGCGCGCCGCCGGATCCGACGGCGGAGAGCTGCTGGTCATCGCCCAGGGCCCGGACCACGGCACCGTACTGGTCGGCGATGGTGACGGCAGCGGCGAACATCTGGGTGCCGACCATCCCGGCCTCGTCGATGATGATGACATCGCCAGGGTTGGGGATGACTTTCTGTTCCGAGTCGGTCTGGTGGCCGAGGACAAAGGAGTCGATGGTGGTGGCCTTGGCGCCGAGTTCGGTGCCCATCACGGAGGCGGCGACGGCTGTCGGGGCGAGGCCGATGACGCGGCCGCCGGCTTCCCGGACGGTGTCCGAGGCGAGTTTGAGCGCGGTGGTTTTGCCGGCCCCGGCCGGGCCGACACCGACCATGAGGAGCCGGTCGCTGCAGGCGAATTCCTTTGCCATGGCCAGCTGGCCGGCGTCGAATTGCTTGTCCTGTTGGGCGAGGGCGGCGTTGAAGGATTCGGTGGTGGCGGCGGGGATGACGATGCGCTGCGCGGCGGTCAGCAGCCGGTCTTCGCTGTGCAGGATCCCGGAGGAGGTGTACAGGGTGGAGTGGGCCTTGCCGTACTTGGACGCCCCGTTCTTCAGTCTCAGGGCGGCGATGTCGGGGGCGGGTGTTTCGGGGGTGATGCGCAGGGAGAACTGGTCGATCGCGCGTGCCTTGACCTGTTCCAGGAGGGCCGGGGGGATGGGGAGTTCGCCGAATCGGGAGCCGAGCCGGCGTCGGGTTTCGGCGTCGATGTGGTGTTCTCCCCACACACCCCGGGACCGTTCCAGGGTGTGGATGACGGCCTCTGCTTCCTGGGCCGGGTCAATCTCGTTGGCGTGCGCGACCATCCACAACGGGTCCTCCCGGTCGGCCTTGGCCCGGGCGTCGTGGCGATGCGCCCGGGCCTTCGCAACGGCGGGCGGGCCGGTCTCGACACCCGGGATACTGCCGAGTTCTTCGGTCCACTCCCCCACCAGGACGGAGAGCTGGCGTGCCTCTTTCTTGGCAGCCCGGGTGTCCAGAGTGGCCTGCTGAGCGAGGGCGATCATGGCCTTGGCGTTCGGGGCGTAGCCGTGGTCGTCGGTGAAGTCGGCAACGAGCTGGTCCAGCACCGGTTTGATGCCTTCGCGGCGGGAGGAGGCGGCTTCGATGGCGGCGACGTCGACGCCGGCGATCTCGATCACCGGACGGTCCCCGGCGACTTTGCGTTCGATGAGTCCGACGCCGAGGCGGGTGCAGATCTTCTCCATGACGGTGCGGTTGTAGTGCTCTGAGGCGGCCACGTTGAACTGGTACAGCAGCCGCCCGTCCAGGGACGACCACTTCCCGTCGGCGCCGAGAACCTTGTTGGAGACGACCACGTGGTCGTGCAGTTGGGGGTCGCCGTTGCGGGAGTCGTAGTGCCGGAACTTGGTGTAGATCAGTCCGCCGTCGACGTCTTCCTGGCGGACGCCGTTGCGTCCCCGCCGCGTGTACGTGGCTTCCCGTTCGAGGTATTGCATGGTCTCGTCGATGGCTTCGTGGTGGGCGGCTTCGATCTGTTTCCGGGCCTCCCCGCCGCCGATGGCCCACAGCACGGAGGCGGACTTGGCGGGGGCGAACACGAGGTCGTATCCGGCGACGGCCTGGGATCCGGGCTTGGTGTGGGCGGTGACGAAACGGCCGAGTTCTTCCTTGTCGGCGGGGTTGCGGCCGTTGAATTCGCGGAAGTACTGGGCGCCTTCCTTCATGCGGATCTTCCGGCGGGTGTCGGCGTCCGGTTCGCGGTGGTTCATCCGCTGGTAGTCGCCCAGGGCCCGGTCAACGCGTGCCCGTAGTTCGTTGTCTTTCTGCCCGTAGCGCGGATAGCGGGCGCCCAGCCGGACGTCCGCACCAGGGTTGGCGGCGAGCATGACGTCGGCGTTCGGGTGCAGCCCTTCACCGAACAGTGCCGCCATCTGGGCCTCGGTGACCTCCCCGCTAACGCCCAAGTGTGCGATGCCTCCGCCGCCCCATTGACCGGGCGGGTTGCCGTCCACCGTGTAGTAATCGCCCAAAGCACGGTCCCCCGCGCGCAGCTCATCGCCGCTGGCGACTTCACGCGTGTAGTACGTGTATCCGTCGCCGGCACTGAGCTTGTGCACGGTCATCACGGACGCCAGCCTACCCGGTCAGGGGCCTAACTCGTCGATGATGCATGAGGTGTGACAGATTTTGCCGGGTTGTGGCCTGTGGAATCGGCGACACGACGGAGGAGGTAGCGCGATGGAACAGGCCGGGAGCCGGTAGGATCGGGCCATCAAAGTTTTGATGCGGTTCTGCACATGAGAATGGGCGGTGGGTAACACGCTTTTCCGTTATCCACGGTGCGTTCGATTGTGTGGAACCGTCGCCCCGGGTTATCCACAGGTGGGCAGCGGAGAGACCGTCACTATCTCGGAGCTGTCCACCTGTGGATAACCCGGGGCACTACCAGCCCGAGCGCAAGCGAGGACCGATCCGGCGGCGCGCCGCCGGCCGCGGACCCTGGGCCCGGCACCAGCCGGGGTCTGGTCCGCGGATGACCCAAGGGGGGACCCACACCATGGCAGCACCACGAAAGTCAGCGCAGCAGCTCGCGGCCCGCGAGAAGGCCCGGGCCAAAGCGCGGGAGTTGACCGAACGTCACGAGAAACTGATCGATCTGGCCGCGGAGTTCTTCGAGCAGCAGGAGCAGGCCGACGTCATCCGCTCCGAAGCCAGGCAGAAGGCAGATGCCCTCCTGGCGAAGGCCGAAGCTGAGGCCGAGAGCGCCGTCCGCGCCGCGGCCGAGAAAGTCCAGGCGATGCTGGCCGCCGGCGAAGCCAAGGCCGCCGTTGCCGCCCGGCTCGGGCTGACCGGCGCCGAAGTCAAAAGGATGGCCGACCTCGTCGCGCAGGACGAGGAAACCACCGAACCAGCCATCGGACCGGCCGCCGGGCCGGCCACGGAGGAAGTCGAGGAGCGGGACGAGGAGCAGGCCGCCTAAGGGCCACGCCCCCGTGGCTCAGTCCTGTGACTGGGTCACTTTGGCTAAGTCGTGTGAGTTAAAAGTGAAGAGGCCGGCGCATGCGCCGGCCTCTTCTGGTTTTCCTCGGACAAAGGAAATCTGCTGGGCAGCCTCGTTGCTGCTGGGTGTGTTTAGAAGTTGTGGTGCTCCTGGGCTGTGCCGGCGTCGATGGGGCCGGTCTTCTCACCGGCGGTGAGCAGCTGCAGCTCGATCAGGTCTTCTGCCAGGCTCGCATCGGGGGAGGGTTTGTCGTCGTCGGTGAGGACGTACTCGGTTCCCATGCTGGCGCTTCCCTCCTGTTGCGGTGCACCGATTCGTTTGCGGTGCTTCCACTGTAGCCCGTGTGGGGTGACGTGGTTGGCTATGGTGGCTGCGCCCGCGCCAGCGTGTCCGGCGGCCGGAGGAGCGCATGCGGGGGAGGCCGCCGGACGCCAACGGGAAAGGGCCGGGCCGGATCTGGGGTGATCCGGCCCGGCCCGTTTCTGGTGCCCGGCGCGTTCCGGGTTGTTAGTTCGTCGGGCGCCTGTAGGAGGTGTCAGGGTCGGTGGCGACCTGGGCGAGGTATCCGCGGTTGATCAGTTCGCGCAGGAGGACCGCCAGACGGAATCCCGGTGCGTCCTCGGTGGCGAGTTTCAGGTAGCGGTCCGCGTGGGTTCCGTGACCTTTGAGCCATTCCAGCCAGCCCATCAGTGACAGCATGGGTGCCCGCTGCCCGGCCGGTACGGCTTTCATCAGCTCGAAGGCGATCGCTTCGGCGCGGTCCACGCGTGCCCAGTCCGGCCGTCCGGTGAACTTGCCCATTAGGACGTCTCCGAAGCTGCCGTTGTGGGTGGTGATGGTGTCGCGGAACAGGAAGTCACGGATGAACTTGTGCTGGAACGCTGCCGCAAGCTTCCGGGCCGTGGTCGTGTCCGGCATGTCCGTGCTGTCCAGCACGGCAGCCCACGTTGCGCACGCGGCGCTCAGGTCCTCGCCGGTGCCCGCGGGTGCCTCGACGCGAAGCGCCCAGTTCCCTAACAGTGCCGGGTTGTAGACGTCGATGTCGGTGGTGCTGCCGAAGTAGGTCAGCGTGGCGTTGGCGTTGCTGTCCCTGATCGCATCCAGCGGGAGCTGTTCATCGGTACCGAACTCGGCCCAGTAGGTGCCGGTGACCAGCCAGACGTTCCGGACCGGCATCCGTGCGGTGGCCAGCTCGTTGGTCAGGGCCGCCACGTGGTCCGCATAGGGGTAGTACTGGCCGTCGGGGCCGGTCTCGTCGGAGTACACGATGATGTAGCTGGCGATGGCCTTTTCGTCGTTGGCCGCGTAGGTGGTCATCATCTGCGCGTAGTCCAGCGGCGTGGCGTGGGCCGGGGCGTCCATCCGCAAGGTGGCGCCAAGGGCACCGGCGCGTGCGGTCAGGACCACAAAGGACTCTGTGGGGTGCAGGCCCAGCAGGTGCGGGACCACTGCCAGCAGGTCGGCCGAACCGGTGATGGTGAATTTTTCATTCATGGTGTTGTTCCTTCTTGTCCGAGAAGTAGTTGGTGGGTGGGGCGGCCAAGGTGACCGGCCAGCTCCCCTCTCCCCCGACGCTTCTATGTCTTGTCAAGCGGCTGGAAGGCGGGTGCGGGCCAGGTTGTTTGCCGATGGTGGGGCGGCTTAGGTGACCGGCCAGCGTCCCCTCTCCCCCGTTGTTTTGGCTGCTGGCGAAGCTTGCGGAGCTGTGGCCGACGGAGGCCTGTCTACCCGCAGGGCAAGGGGCGGGAAATTCCCGGAGGAAATCAGCGACGAAGGAGCGCC